>JANPGT010000154.1:0-7040 GCA_031424135.1 Chitinophagaceae bacterium | reverse complement strand
GTTTCGTCGTAACAATAAATCGTCTCCTGTTTGTTGCGCACACGGAACAACGGCGTTTCAAGAATGTACACGTGCCCGTTCTTCACTATGTCAGGAAAGAATTGTAAAAAGAAAGTCATGAGCAACAGCCTGATGTGCATTCCATCCACATCCGCATCGGTAGCTACAACTATATTGTTATAGCGCAGGCCTTCGTATCCTTCTTCTATATTCAATGCGTGTTGTAAAAGGTTAAACTCTTCATTCTCGTACACCACTTTTTTGGTGAGGCCAAAACAGTTGAGGGGTTTACCCCGCAGGCTGAATACGGCCTGTGTCTCCACATGCCTGGCCTTGGTGATAGAGCCGCTGGCACTGTCTCCTTCTGTAATAAAAATGGTGCTTTCTTTCTGCTTTTCAAGAATGCTTTCCTTCTCCTTCCCGGTGGGTTCATCGTTGTAATGAAAACGGCAGTCGCGCAATTTCTTATTATGCAGGTTGGCTTTTTTAGCTCTTTCGTTGGCCAGTTTTTTAATACCTGCCAGTTCTTTTCTTTCGCGCTCATTTTGTTCAATACGCTTCTTCAGGGCTTCAGCAACAGCAGGGTTGCGGTGAAGGAAGAGATCCAGATCCCTGGCCAGGAAATCACCGATGAAATTTTTCATGGAAGGGCCGCCTTCATAAACCACCTGGGAACCCAGTTTGGTTTTTGTCTGGCTTTCAAACACAGGCTCCTGTACACGTATAGAAATGGCTGCGCTGATGCTTCCCCTGATATCAGTAGCGTCGTAATCTTTTTTATAAAAATCGCGGATGGTCTTTACATAGGTCTCTTTAAAGGCTGACAGGTGGGTGCCACCCTGGGTAGTAAACTGGCCATTTACAAAAGAATAATACTCTTCTCCATACTGGTTTTCATGCGTGATGGCCAGTTCTATATCTTCTCCTTTTAAATGAATGATGGGATAGCGCAGTTCGTCTTCATTGGTTTTGCGCTGCAGCAGATCCAGCAGCCCGTTTTTAGAGACGTATTTTTTCCCGTTGTAGTTAATCACCAGGCCTGCATTCAGGTAGCAGTAATTCCAGAACTGGTTATCCAGGTATTCGTGAATGTAATGGTATTTCTTAAACACCGTTTCATCGGGCACAAACGACACCAGGGTGCCATTTTCTTCGGTGGTTTTTGTTTCCTTGTACTCTTTCACCAGCACGCCTTTCTCAAATTCGGCAGACTTTTCCTTTCCTTCGCGGAAAGCCGTTACTTTAAAATAACCGCTAAGGGCGTTTACTGCTTTGGTACCCACACCATTTAAACCCACACTTTTCTGGAAAGCCTTACTGTCGTATTTTGCGCCAGTGTTGATTTTGCTTACCACATCTACCACCTTGCCCAATGGAATACCCCGGCCAAAGTCGCGGATGGTAACAGTGCCTTTTTCTATGGTAACATCTACATGTTTGCCATAGCCCATAGTATGTTCATCAATACAGTTGTCCAGTACCTCTTTTAATAACACATAGATGCCATCGTCCGGACTGCTGCCATCGCCCAGTTTACCAATATACATGCCCGGGCGCAGCCGGATATGTTCTTTCCAGTCGAGGCTTTTGATACTGTCTTCGGTGTAATCAAACAGGTTTTTATCTTTCTCTGCCATAATAATCAGTTCGCGGTACTTGTTTAGTAAAACTTGCTTCGCCCTTTTTAAGTTCTGCCACTGCCGGGCTGCAGGCGGATGACAAATGTAGGGTATCTGCTAAACCTTTTAGTAAATTTGATGCGTGGCAAATATACTGAAACGGCATGGGTCATGATTTGGTACAGTTATACACGGTATGTGGAAAAGAAAACACAATAAGGGTAATGCGCCCGCATCACCGCTGAAGCAGGCGTACCGGCTGCTAAAAAGAGCACCATAACGCGCTAAAAATGACTGTTTAAAAAGGCTTATTGTTGAAAACTTTATGGCACAGTCCTTGTCTTTTGGTACAGCAACCCAAATACAACAGCGCCCAATGCCTGTACTTCAAGCAGGATCTTTTTATTTATTAAACAGTATAATTATGAAAACAATTACAAGAGGAATTGTCGCATTGAGTATTGCTTCGGCAGGTTTGTTTGCATTCAAGGCAATTGATAATGGTTCTATAAAGGGTACTATTACACCGGCTGAAGGCGCCACAAGGGCATGGGCTTTGTCTGCGTCGGATACCCTTAGAGCAGATATAAAGGCAGGTAGTTTTGAAATTACCAATGTTAAAGCCGGTGTCTACAGGATTATCATTGAAGCAAAACCGCCGTATAAGAATACTGCAAAAGACAATGTAAAAGTGGCCGATAATCAGCCTACAGATGTAGGTGAGATTAAACTTGGGCAATGATAATATAACGTAAATAAGAAAAAAAGCGAACAGGACCTGTACCGGGTCCTGTTCGCTTTTTTAGGGTGTGCTGCAAATGTTTTTTTGCGGCAATCGCAAAATTGTAAACGCAGATACCACCCGAATATTTATATTTGCAGCCCGCAATTTACGCGGGTTTGTCTTCGTAGCTCAGTTGGTAGAGCAGCTGACTCTTAATCAGCGGGTCCACGGTTCGAGCCCGTGCGGGGACACTTTAGCAGGCTTCTTTCAACAGAAGCCTTTTTTGTTACAGCACTTATTTTACATTCAATAATGGAAAATAGATCCATAGAGGTGCAACTGGCTGCCCTTACCGGTGTTTCTGTAAATGCAGGGGGCAATAAAGTATTGAGTAATATTTCTCTTATCATCCGCAAGGGGGAACAATGGGCTTTTGTTGGGCACTCCGGCAGCGGAAAAACCACTTTGGCGCATGTTTTTACTGGGCAGGTATCCCACAGCGGGGAGCTGGCGTATCATTTTTCCGGCGATACGCATGTTGAGCTGGTGGAACAACAGCATCATTTCAAAAACCTCAGCAATACCAGCAGCTTTTACTACCAGCAGCGCTTTAATGCGGCTGAAGCAGAAGACAGTATTACGGTAGCGCATGCACTTGAAGGCTATGAAGACAGTGAAGGCTGGACAGGTACGCTTCACCTGGATGCGCTGCTCGCCAAGCCAGTATTGCAGTTGTCTAACGGAGAAAACAAGCGTTTGCAAATAGCCCGTGCCCTGCTCAGGCGGCCTGCGCTGCTGATACTGGACAATCCTTTTCTTGGTCTTGATGCAGAAGGAAGAAAAACGCTGCATGGCATGCTGGACCGCATCTGCGGCAAAGGGGTTCATATTATTTTAATTACCAGTCCTGCAGAATTACCCGGCTGTATTACGCATGTAGCCGTACTTGAAAAAGGGGCATTGGTATCGGTGCAGAAAAAGCACAGCTACGAGCAACAGGAACGCTCCCTGTCTCCGGTCACAGCTATCGATGATGTGTTGCTGCGCCAGCTGTCAATGCCGGAAGAAGCCGTATTTGAACTGGCCGTAGCCATGAAAAATGTGACCATCCGGTATGGCGAAAAAACAATTCTTGATAATGTCAGCTGGCAGGTGAGAAAAGGGGAGTGCTGGAATCTTTCGGGCCCTAACGGTGCGGGAAAATCAACCTTGCTCAGCCTTATTACGGCAGACAATCCGCAGGCCTATGCCAATAAAATTATTTTGTTTGATAAACAGCGCGGCAGCGGCGAAAGCATCTGGGACATTAAAAGAAAAATTGGCTTTGTTTCGCCCGAACTGCACTTGTATTTCGAGCAATCTGCTACCTGTTTTGAAGTAATTGCTTCCGGCCTGTTTGATACCATTGGTTTGTTCCGGCAATTAACAGCTGCGCAGCAGGATAAGGTATTATTATGGCTGCAGGTGATGGAGCTGGTTCCGTTACGGAATAAGAGAATCTACGAACTCTCTACCAGCCAGCAGCGGATGGCACTACTGGCCAGGGCATTGGTAAAAAATCCGCCTTTATTAATTCTTGATGAACCTACCCAGGGACTGGATGAATTGCAAACGGCCTGGTTTAAAAACCTGGTAAATGAGATCTGCCGGCAATTTGGCACCACGTTAATTTATGTAAGTCATTATACCAGCGATCTGCCCTCCTGTATACGGCATTACCTGCGGCTGGAGAACGGTGTGGTCAGGGATTAGTTGATCAGTTGACTAGTTGATCTGTTTGTGCCGCCACCAAACAACTAACCAACTGATCAACCAATGAATTAATCAACCAACTACTGCACCAGTATCTTTACCGTAGCGTTTTCATTTTTAGCATACACTTTCAGCAGGTAAATACCGCGCGTGGGTTTTTTCTCACTGAATGAAAAATGGAGGTTGAACACATCTGTTACATTCTTTTCCTGTTTCCAGATTTCTTTACCGCTTAGATCTGTGATTTGTACGGATATTGCGCCAGTAAGTTTGTTTTCAAATGACACCGTGAAATTATCTGTTACCGGGTTGGGCATTACTTTCACACGGATGCCTGTATTGGCCTGGTTTGATTTTAATAAAATGGTATTGGAGTATTCAATAGCTCCCGATTGCTCAATGATTTTAATGCGGTAGTAATAGAGTGATTGAGATAAAAGCAGATCTGAGAATGTGTAGCTGTACCGGATACTTGTATTGATGGCACTTACAGTACCTATCTTTTCAAAATTATTGCCATCAACGGAACGCTGTATTTCATAAGCGTCTATTCCTGATTCATGATCAACTTCCCAGTTCAGCGCAACTTTGTTGGTCAGCCATTTGCCACTGAAAGAGAGAAGACTAACGGGTAAGGCTACCTGTCTGAAGATGGGCAGCGTTGGATAAGCGCCGGGCAAAACGGTCTGCAGCTGGTTATCGGTCATTTCAAACCATTCTTTCAGTACTGAATAATAAACAGCCCTGAAGTCGTACTGCATGGGCACCTGGTCGTTGGAAGTGGCATTGTCCGGCAATACAGGGTTGGAGCCGATAATTACGGGATTAACACCACTGCCAAAAAATAATACCGGTACGCTGGTCCCATGGTCAGTCCCCTGGCTGTCATTTGATTTAATACGACGGCCAAATTCGGTAAAGGTCATGGCTGCCACGCGCTGATCGGTTTTCATGGCAATCATATCCTGTTGAAAAGCGCCTACCGCGGAGGACAGCAACATCAACAGGCGCGCATGAGCGCCCTTGGTAGTGTCTGCCCCGTCTGTCTGGTTAGCATGGGTATCAAAAGTCTCCGGGTGGTTCACCACGTAAACGGGGGTCTTTAGCCCGCCCTGGATAAGCCTCGCCACAATCTTCAATTGATCTGCCAGTGGGTTATTGTCGGGGTACGCAACCAGGTTGCCAGATTTTGCAAACGCAGCTTTAATAACATCCGTATAGCGCGTTGTCTGTTGTTTTATCAGTCTTAAAAAAGTAAGCTCGTGTCCATAAGCATTGTCAGGCGCAGGGTCTACCACGCCGGCAATCAACTGGTAAAAAGAGTTGGCATCAGTAAGCGTGAAAGCGGTGTTGATGGTGCTGCATTGTGTAACAATTGAGGCCTGTAATCCTATCTGGATGGCCAGTGGATCGGGCATTTCAGTAGTGGGGTATCCTATTGGGTAACCGGGGAAGGAAGTCTCCTGTGCCCTGCCCAGCCAGCCCGTAGCAAGTACCTCATTGGCAGCGGAACCTGTAAGCCAGATATCAGCCGCCCGGAAATGCGAAAAATTAGGATTGGGGTAACCGGCGCCCTGCACAATATTCATCTGTTTGTTATTGAACAGGGTTTGTAATTCGGGCATGGATGGATGAAAGCCGGTTTGCGGGATGCCATTAATGGGCAATACCCTGCTTTCAGGAATCATAATATTGCTGCGGGCGTTGGCGATGCGGCTATATTCATCAAGAGGGATAATGGTATTCAGCCCATCATTACCGCCATTCATCTGGATCAAAACCAGCACTTTACCATTTTCAAGCGCTTGCTCACTCAGTAGCTGCAGCAGCGGGTTGCTGGCAGTGGCGTTTAGTGGAAGCCCGTTCAGCAGAAAGGGTAGTGGTAATGCGGTAGTTGTTTTTAAAAAGTCTCTGCGCTTCATGTAAAGTGGCTTGAAATAATAAACGGGATTAATACAGCTGGTACTCTTCCAGCCTGGTAATATAACCTACCAATTCGTCCAGGCGGTTCCTGACCGTTGATTCATTGGTGGGGTCCCCGGGGAATGCGATGTAGGCGTTCCAGGCAGATGTCCAATATGAATCAGGCGCTGTTGATGTGGTAAGCAATATGGTTTTCATCAAACTGAATTGTATACCCGACACCGGCAGGGGCAGCATAAATTTTATAAAATCATTCACCAGTGCATTCGGATCGCCGGGGTTGTTGAACTTTTTGGCGGTGGCAATGGAATCTATTTTCACCCTTGTAAGACTGTAATTTTCCAGCTGCTTACCTGTGGTGGCATAGTAGTTTAATGATTCCGCCCTTTTCTGTATGGTGGTGCTGTTAATCCATGCTTCATAAAAAACAGGTTGCTGGCGGTAGGCAGGCCATCCGGAGACATCGATGGGATCTGCCAGTTTTTGCCCTGTTTCATCGCAGCTTACCTTAAAATGAATCCAGTGTTTATAGTGCATATCAAGCGGGGCGTCAGGAATTGGAATTACGAACTCCCGGTTCAGCCCTACAAAAAGGTCGATGGGGCTTTTGATAATGCATCCCCTGTTCAGCGGATCAAAAAAATGTTCGCTGGTGAACAATGCGTACAGTACGGGTAAAATATCGTAATTATTATCGCGGAAAATTTTTGCCAGCGGTGCAATTACATTTTGCTCCTCGGCATCATCAATTACATAATATACAAACCAACGGTAAATGCAGCGGCAAATGTATTTAGCGGCTTCATCGGTGGCCAGTATCATATTCAGCAAATCGTCGGTTTCAAATTGTCCGTCCTGCCCGGTTTTACCGTAAATGATGGTGTTGTTATAAAAAGAGGAAAATTGCTTATTGGTAACGTCATGATCGGTGTCATCAAAATAGGTGTAAAAATTGCCATTGCCGGTGGCCTGGCGCCGCCAGCCGGTAAGAATTTTTGCCATCTGCTTTACATCTTCTTCTG
>JANPGT010000153.1:0-2758 GCA_031424135.1 Chitinophagaceae bacterium | reverse complement strand
AGGCTGTGCTGCGGGTAGCAGCAGCAGCAGTAAAAAGCGGGGCTTATATTTCATTATTTAATTTAATGAATTTATCGATGCGCCTCTTATTTCTTCTTCACCCGGCCGGGATTTTGAGCAATAAATTCGCCCCAACCACTGGTTTTCTTTGCTGCAGCTTTTTTAGGAGCAGGAACTGTCTGCGATACCGAACTGGTTTGGTAATGGTGGCACAAGGCCACTGCCAGCGCATCGGAAGCATCGTAGTATTTCATATCACTGTCGGATAGCTGTAAAATATGCTGCAGCATTTTCCATACCTGCTGTTTGTCTGCATTGCCATTGCCGGTAACGGATTGTTTTACTTTTTTTGGAGAATATTCTGTTACCGGTATGCTTGACTGCATCGCAGCCGCAATGGCTACGCCCTGGGCACGGCCCAGCTTCAGCATGCTCTGTACATTTTTGCCAAAAAAAGGTGCTTCAATGGCAAATAGCTGCGGCCGGTGAAGGCTGATGATGCGGCAAACGGTCGTATGAATGATCTCCAGCCTTTCGTAAATGTCTTTTTTGCCGCCCAGTTTCAGTACATCCATTTCCAGCAGTTTCACTGTGTTTCCCTGAACAGCAATTACACCATAGCCCATTACCACGGTACCGGGATCGATCCCCAGGATTATTTTAGATCTGGTATGCAAGAAGGAACTGTTATTTTTGAAAAGATGTTTGTCAAAAACAAAAATATCAAAATACTGCTCAATTATGGGATCGGCCCTTTATTATTCATCTGGTTTTCCTGGTCTATCTATCAGCAGGTAAGTACACAATCTCATTTGCAGGATGCCTTGCACAACCTGCGGCAGTCCGTTACCGGGCAACAGGCATGGAAACTGTATATAGCGCTGCTGCTGGTGCCGGTAAACTGGGGATTGGAAGCAAGAAAATGGCAGGTGCTGTTAAAACCCGTTGAAATCATCTCTTTTTTCAATGCTTTTAAGGCCATCCTGGCCGGACTGGCATTTTCTATGAATACGCCCAACCGCATTGGCGAATATGGTGGTAGAGTACTGTACATACACGAGGGCCATCGCTGGAAAGCTTTCTCTTTGACCATTATCGGCAGTTTCAGCCAGCTGATAGTTACGCTGTGCATTGGCTTGGGCGGACTGGTTTTCCTGTTGCTGAACCCGCTTACGGCAACCGGCATTGCGGATTATGCTATCTGGATAAGGGTATTGCTATGGGGCAGTATGCTGGTGACAGCTACACTGCTGTTGTTGTACTTCAGGCTGGGGCAACTGATTAAATGGGTAGAAAAATTGCCAAAAGCCCAGGCGCTGCTGCAGCACATTACCGTTATAGAAAACCTTCCTGTTACAATTTTGTTAAGAACAATCAGTCTCTCGTTTTCGCGTTATATCATTTTTGTTTTTCAATATATCTTACTGCTGCAAGTGTTTGGGGTGGAGGCGGGTGTTTGGCATTCCTTTTGGCTCATCAGTGTGTTATATCTAATACTGGCCATTACGCCTACCATAGCATTGGCAGAAGCTGGTTTACGCGGGCAGGTAAGTTTGCTGCTGTTTACATTGGTAAGTGCCAACAAATTTGGTATTGTGGGCGCGGCTACAGCCATCTGGTTTATTAACCTGGTGGTACCGGCACTGGTGGGCAGCCTTTTATTTTTGAGTTTAAAAATATTTTCAGATAAATGAAGAGACCCCTCTTTTTAACCCTTATGCTGGCCTGTTTTCTAACGCTGAATGCAGGAGACGAGTTTTGTGGCATCCGCAATACCGCTTTCCAGGCAGGTGAATACAGTGTATTTAAAGTATATTATACCCTGGGTGTATACATTGGTGCCGGCGAAGCCAGCTTTAACGTAAATCTTGAAAAGCTGAACAATAAACCTGTGTATCATATTACAGGCGAAGGCAAGACCTATAGTTTTTACGACAGTTTTTTCAGGGTTAGAGACAAATATGAAACCTTCATGGATACGGCCAGTTTGCAGCCGGTAAAATTTATCCGCAATGTAGATGAAGGCGGCTATAAAAAATACGAAAACGTAACCTTTAACCAGCAAACCAATACAGCGGTTACCAACAATGGCGTATTTAAAGTACCCAGTTGTGTGCAGGATGTTTTAAGTTCCATTTTTTACGCCCGCAATATAGATTTCAATAAATACAAGCCGGAAGATAAAATTCCCTTCGCTATGTTTCTTGACAATGAAGTGTATAATTTATATGTGCGTTACCTGGGTAAGGAAATCATTAAAACCAAATATGGTAAGTTTAAAGCCATCAAGTTTAAACCATTGCTGGTAAAAGGAACCATCTTTGAAGGTGGCGAGAAAATGGTGGTGTGGGTAAGCGATGATCAGAACCACCTGCCACTGCGGGTAGAGAGCCCCATCAGTGTTGGCAGTATCAAAGTGGATATGATGAATTACAGGAACCTGCGCTATCCGTTAACATCACTGGTATCTGTCCGCTAAGAGATTAAGGAGCAAAGAAGGGTAAAGGCCCGCGCCCGCCTGAATAACAAAGTCGGGGCAGGCAGCGTTAACAGAGAAAATGAGTGTACTGCAGCGTTATTGCCTGAAATGTGTTGTGGAATACGCCTGGTGCTGGACCGCAACATCGCGGAAAGCAATGGTCCCAATAACCCAACAGCAAAGCCGTTTTTTTATAAGTGTAATCGCCTCATTTTCAATAAAAAATATTCGCCAGCCGGGCTGGCCTGATAATTGTCAAATACCACATATTGCATTTAT
>JANPGT010000152.1:0-3694 GCA_031424135.1 Chitinophagaceae bacterium | reverse complement strand
AATGACTGCCTGGCCGGTCATTTTTGCGCCCCAGCTTTCACCAGAGGTAAGTGTGTCTTTGAAAACACCGCCATTTCCCTGGCCGTAAGAATTTTGAAAATCAGGCAACGCAAAAACAGATTCTACCGCTACGCCGGAGTTAACTGTGACAGCGATACGGTCTTTTCTACCTTTTTTAGTAGTAATTACCACTACCCCGTTTGCTGCCTGGCTACCATACAAGGCCCCGGCAGATGCACCACGAAGCACCGTCATTGATTCAATATCATCCGGGTTGATGCTGGAAGCCCCATCTGAGCCCTGTACAAAACCAAAATCGCTGCCGGCTGTACCATTGGTATTGTTGCTGATAGGCACACCATCCACCACAATCAGGGCATTGTTTGTTCCCTGGATAGAACGGTTACCCCTTAATACAATGCGGGCACCGCTTCCTACACCGCCAGATCCCTGCGTAATCACCGCATTCGCCACTTTACCTGAAAGCGAGTTGATTACATTGTTGGCATCCCTGGCTTCGGTAAGCTCGGAAGGCTTCACGGATTGTGTAGCATATACCAGTGTTTTCTTCTGGCGCGTGATACCCAGGGCCGTTACTACCACCTCGCTCAGTTCTTTGTTGCTGGTAACCAGTTCTACGGTAATGGAATTTTTCCCGGCAGGCACCGGAATTTCTTTGGAAACAAAACCAACAGAACTAATGACCAGAACAACGTTTGTTCCGGAAACTTTAATAGAAAAACTACCATCATCGCCCACGATAGTGTTGCGCGTGGTACCTTTTTGAGAAACAGTGGCGCCCGAAACACCCGATTTGGTGGATTCATTACTAACTGTTCCGGTGACTGTTCTTTCCTGCGCCATCACAGTTGTGCAACTGAGCAGCAGGAAAATTTGTAGTAGCTGTTTGATTTTTGACATAAGCAGTTTAGTTAAAAAATGAGGACTGTGTTACAAAAAAAGTGCTTCCCTACGGCAGGAGCCGCACTTTATATCGTTCCGGTAAAAACGTGATACGTCTTTTACTACATTTAAAAACAGCTAATCAAACAGGCAATTAAACCATTGAACGGCAATGGCGCCAGCATTTGCAAGGGTAAAGAGTAATACAGGATACCGCGGTCATAAGGGCCAACGCTTTCAAACCGCCGGGCCTTACATCAATTCCTGCTTCACATTTTCTTTTTTCAGGAGGTAAGATTTGGTAATGCTCTCCATCACCAGGGCAGCAGCCCCTATCAACTCAGCTTTTCTGCCCAGGGCAGATACTTTTACATCTGTGTGTTCAGACAGCCTGGGAATACAATACTTGTTAAGCGACTGCTGTATGGGGGCCAGCAACAGCTTGCCCACCATAGCACCCCTGCCGCTCAGCACAATCAATTCCGGGTTTACAATATGAATAAGAATGGCAATGGCCTTTCCTATTTTATAACCCATATCTGATAATAATTCAATTGAATACTGATCTCCTTTATTGGCCGCCTGCATAATAATTTCACTCATCTCTTCCAGGTGGGGCTCTTGCTTCAGGCCGGTAACACGGCCCTCTTTTATATCTTTTATTGCCTTTTCTGTAATCACCCTGATGGTGGCTTCTGTTTCCAGGCAACCTTTTTTGCCACATTCGCAAATGGTATCGCTTTCTGAGATAGGGATATGACTGAGCTCGCCTGCATACCCGGTATATCCCCTGAATAAGATACCATTGATGATCATGCCCAGGCCAATACCCCACCCTATATTAATCACCATTACTTCCACTTTTCCTTTAGCCAGGCCGTACTTCAGTTCTGCCAGTGCAATCAGGCTGGCATCATTGTCTATCTGCACAGGTATGCCCAACGCACGCTCCAGGTACTCACAAACGGTTTCGTCTCCGGGAGGCTTCAGGTAAGAATAATTAATACCCAGCCTTGTATTTGTAAACCCGGGAATACCTACCCCGGCGCCTACTATCTTTTCGCGGTTGATACCTGATTTTTCGATTGCGTTATTGATAATGTCCACAAGTTTGGTAAGCGCCCCTTCATTGTTCAGCAACTTCAATTCATGACTTTCAACGGGCAAAACCGGATTATTCAGTAAATCAGTAATGGTAATTTTCAAATACAGTTGATCCATGGCCACCGCTATAATGTACATGGTGCCGGCCTTCAATGAATATACTTTGGGTTTTCTTCCCCCGCTGGAAGAAGCAAAACCGCTCTCTATTATAAATCCCTCTTCTACCAGCTCTGTAAGGGCCTTTGTAGTATGAGGCACACTTTTGCCGATAGTTGCGCTAAGCTCTACCACAGACAGGGTCTTATCAAAATAAAGGGTGCTTATAATCTGCCTTTTCAACTGGCTTTTTAAAAACATAAGCTTCCTGTCAATTTTTTAATGATCGTATAGAATGTTTATTAAGTTAGACGAACTTACTTAAATATTACTTTTTAGTAAAATTTATTTTTTAATATTCTTTTAACCTTTGGTCAAAATAGTACCATAAAAGGTTAAAATAGTATACGCAATCGTTTTAAAATAAGGGTTTTGTTTAGAAAATATGCCCGCAAATAAAAAAATAAGGACTACCCGGCCGGGCAGTCCTTATGCTTATAAATTGCGAAAAATCATTATTTATCCCACCAAACGCGTGCATTGTATACATCGCCCCCGGTAATGGCCGAGGCTGCGGTTTTGTAGTTTGCAGGGTTAGCAGAAGACTCTCCTGTTGGATAAGCCTGTCTTCTTGGTATGGTACCGCCGGTGAAATTACCAGTATAGCTAACCGGGGTTAAAGCAGGATAACCAGACCTTCTCCAGTTGCTCCATGCTTCGCTGAAATCAAAGATAGTACCGGTAAGCACCCAATACTGTGTATTGATTTGCGCCAGTGAAGCGGCAGTCGTTGTTGTATTGAGCGGGTTGGCAGCTGCATAGGCAGTTGCTGTACCTGCGGCAATTGTACCGGCTGCATTTATCTGGCCATAGGTTTGTATAGCTGCGGCAAGGCCGTTGCTGTAGTGTGTAGCTGCATTGGCACCAACTGCAAATCCCCTTACAGCTGCTTCTGCAAGCAGGAATTCGGTTTGTGCATAGGTTAAAACAAATGCAGGTGCACTTAAAGAAAGGTATACTGCTGTGGTTGGACGTGAGTAACCACCTGTTGCATTGGCATCAGCGCCTGTACCGGTTGGTCCAGGGTAGCCCGGAGCATTAGTGATGTTGGTGGCACCACCATTCTGATCGTAACCATTTGGCATACCCATCTGCAGTGCAGGTGTGTTAATACCTGCCAGGTTTTGTTTGGCCGCATTAGCAGTACCGGGTTGCGGCACTTCTGCAATTACGCTCAACCTTGGGTCAGCTGTTGTTTTCAGGTAGTCAATCAACACTTTTCCCCATTTTACTTCAGAATAATCCTGACCAGTTGTTAAAGCGGCAGAATTGGCGTTGTTATAACCATTGGCATTGTTGTACACGATGTACGCATTGTCTGCATTGCTGGCAAATACACCGCCGGTATATGCTTTTTCAGCATAAGTCTTTGCTGTAGCTATATCGGCCTTTGTTAAACGCATGGCTATCTTAAGCATTAAAGAATAGCCAAACTTTTTCCACTGCGCAATGTCACCCTTATAGGAGAACAGGTCATTGGTTGCCTTGGCTTTTGCTGCATCCAGTGTTGGAAGAACGCTGTCCAGCTTCT
>JANPGT010000151.1:0-1510 GCA_031424135.1 Chitinophagaceae bacterium | reverse complement strand
TTAGTGTTTTTGCCGGTAAAGAAGCGATTAGCGATTAGCGATTTTGCTATGCCATCCACGCAGACGGCTAATAGCTAACAGCTAACAACTAACCACCTCCCTACGCTGCCCACCGCTTCAGCATGGCTGCTATCTCCTGTGGTTTAAAGGGTTTGCTGATATAGTCGTCCATACCTGCTTCCAGGCATTCTTCTTTGTCGCTCTGCATGGCATTGGCGGTCATGGCAATAATGATGGGTTGTACATCCATCTCACTGCGGATGGCCCTGGCAGCTTCCATGCCATCCATTTCCGGCATTTGCACATCCATCAAAACAATATCAAAACGGCTTTCGCGCAATTTGTCGATGGCCTCTTTACCGTTCTCTGCTATCTCTGGTGCATAGCCCATTTTAGTAAGCACTATCATGGCCAGTTGCTGGTTAATAGGATTGTCCTCTGCTATTAAAATGCGAAATGGGTAGAGTTCTGATAAATTGGCAGGCAGCTCATCGGTACCGGATGACTGCTGTAAGACGGGTGTTAGCCCTGTACGGAAATTATTCAGGATATGGGTAGCCAGTGTATTCAGTTTAACTGGCTTGGCCAATACGGAGGTAAATAAAGGTGCGTGGTTTTTGTCCAGCTCATTGCCCAGCGAACTCAGCAGCATGACGGGGAGTAGTGGATGCTGCTGCTTGATAATTTTTGTGAGTTCCACACCATCCATTGCAGGCATATGCATGTCCGTTATCACCAGGTCAAAGCCTGATGGTTCTTCCAGCGCTGCCAGTGCTTCGTCTGCACCGCAGGCCAGTACCGGAATCATTTTCCATTGTTCCAGCTGTATGCGCAGGATGGTTCTGTTGGTAAGGTTATCATCTATTACCAGCACGCGTTTTTTCTCCAGGCTGTTCATGCCGGGTGTGGGGTAGGGGGGGGCCGTTTTTGCTGCTGCCCTGGTAAGAACGGTAAAGCTGAATACAGAGCCTTTGCCCGGTTCACTGCTTACTGCAATTCTGCCGCCCATCAGTTCAATTAATTTCTCACTTATTACCAGGCCCAGTCCTGTACCGCCGTATTTGCGCGTGGTAGACGAA
Source organism: Chitinophagaceae bacterium (assembly GCA_031424135.1). Taxonomy (GTDB): domain Bacteria; phylum Bacteroidota; class Bacteroidia; order Chitinophagales; family Chitinophagaceae; genus JACMLD01. Next base: position 431 of record JANPGT010000151.1, on the reverse strand, counting down.
TCTACCTGGCTGAATGCTTTAAACAGTCTTTCTATTTTATTGGGGGGGATGCCGATGCCGGTATCCCTTACTTCAAAACACAAACTGGTTTCGCCGCCGGGGGTGCTGTGTACCGGGTAAATTTTTACAAACACCTCGCCTTTCTGCGTAAATTTAATGGCATTGCTTACCAGGTTAATCAGCACCTGGCGCAGGCGGGTGGGGTCGCCGCTGATTTGTTCGGGTACATTAAAATCAATCTGGTACACCAGGTCCAGGCCCATTTGCGTAGCTTTTGCAGCAAACACATCCAGCACTTCTTCCACGCAGGTGCGCAGGCAGAAGTCTTTTTCCTCCAGTTCCATTTTGCCGGATTCTATTTTTGAAAAATCCAGTACATCATTGATGACGGTTAACAGGCTTTCACCGCAGGTTTGAATGGTTTCTGTATA
>JANPGT010000150.1:0-2313 GCA_031424135.1 Chitinophagaceae bacterium | reverse complement strand
CTTATTAATACAGAAAAAAAGGCTGGAGCAGACCATGAAGGAAGAAGGTATCAGCGACTTCTATAAAAAGTTCATGCGCAACATCGATGAGCAACTGCAGCAGCCGGATGCAATATTGAGCAAGCCCGCCGTCTGCCCCTGGAACGATGAGCAAAGGTTTACCGGTTTTACAGCAGAGGGCAGCCCGGGTTCATTTATTGCGGTAAAACCCAACCCGGATTATTACAACAGGAATCTACCCAAATCAGCGCCACAGTTTTTTTCAATAGTCTATAAAATATCAAAGGGCGACCCCGTTTTTGAAGATAATATGACAGCAATACAAAAAGCCCTCGATTTTGCTGCATTGAAGAATATGCTGGGAAAATAATTTCCGCGATTAATATATTTTACAGATGAAAAAATGTTTACTCGCTTCAATACCGCTGCTGTTAACGGTTGCAGTGTCTTCGCAAACCATACCGCCCCCATTGATTGAAGACAGTGCCATTGGCTGGATGAAAGTATACAAGTTCAAAGGCATTAAAGAATCCAAAAAAGTTGACGACAAATTTTATTCTGCTGCCCAGTTATCTATTTGCGACTCAATTGCCAACTGGATACAGGCGAGCTATATACCAAAAGGTGGATTAGGTGATGTAAAAAAAACTGTATCGGAAAAGCTGGGTTCCTATAATCAAAATACCGCAAGCCTGCCGCAGCAGTACGGCGCATATGCCAAAATATATACTGACCTCAGGTACAATAGTAACCGTAAGATGGAACCTGCTTCCAACCTGGGTTTATTTTGGGGTGTATTTGCAAATGAAGTACCTGGCTGGCCCGTTACTGCTATCAGCACTCCTGAGCACTATTATTTCACCATGCCCTCATTTGAATCATCCGGCGATGAAGAAGTTGCAAAGGTGCATGACATGACAAAGATTGCAAACCTGAAGCCCTACCGTAGTTTCTGGATCAAGAATATTGAAGCAGGAAACGGAACAGATTATGTGTTGCTTTGCAGAGACAATAAATCTCCCTTTATAAAAATAACCAAAGGTGAATATCTGCAGTTGCTGGAAACAGCGATACCACAATTTTATGAAGCCGAAAAGAAAAAAATCCAGGAGCAAAATAAAGGCAACCAAAAGAGCATAGATTATTTTACAAAATACCTGGATGACAGGATTGCCCATTTTGTCAAAGGCCTGAAAGCGAACCGTGAGAAATACAGGAGCCGCCTGGCAGAAATTGCGTTAACCGGCAAGCAGCCTTCGTTATATGATTTGGAAAACGAAAGAGATGTATTCAGCAATGGCTATTTACAGGATGCTGAATCAACTTCGGGAAGAGTGCCTGTTTACAAAATTGATCCGGAGATGGCAGCGCTTTGCAAAAAAGATACACCGCAATGGATACTGGTAAGCTGGTGGTGGACACCCAATAATCCCGCAGAAAAATACATGCATGAATCCATTATTAACAATTTCAATTTTGACTACGTATATAATTTTTTCTTTAACCCTGAAAAAGTAAAAGACCAGTTGTATACCCCGCTTCGCTCACCGGCATTTAATGAAGCAGTAACAATTATGGCGGAATCGGCAGCGCGCAGAAAAAATACAAGTGACAAAAACATTCACTTCTTCGAAGATTTTTCTACTACTGCTATTGGTAAAAAACCCATTGGCTGGCAAAACAAATTAGCTTTAGATGGAAGTTCCAGCACTATTACAAAACTTGATGGGCTGGAGGGCAATTGGGCTGTATTGAACGGAAATTATTCATTAACACCCAACCAGCTGAAAAAGCCTATACCCCAAAATTTTACTTTGACTTATGAACTGGTAGCCGCTGAAAATTTTACCTGGGGAGCCAAGGGACTAACCTTTCAGTTGTCAACAGCTACTTCGCCGGCCAACACAGCACCTTACCTCCAATTAAGATTACGTCCGGGCTTCAATGGAAGAGATGGAGAAGCGGTCTGATAAATATTGGGAAAGTCATATCAAGCCAAATATATTTGGAAATGTAAGTATGACCGCTTTTGATATTATGTCATTAGAGCTTTAACTGCATCTCTATGATCACCTTGTAAATAAATAATGTTATTTTTGATTTTGCCACCGCATCCCAACTTTTTACATAAAACTTTGACGTCTAATTTTGAACCAATAATTTCAGTCATGATTCTGTTTCCATTTTGCACAAGATTAACTTTTAGATCATAAAAATCTTCTGGCAAGGTTACTTCTTCTGGGTCATCTAAATCGTCTGGCAAGGTTACTTCTTCTGGGTCATCTAAATCGTCTGGCAAGGTTACTTCTTCTG
>JANPGT010000149.1:0-4132 GCA_031424135.1 Chitinophagaceae bacterium | reverse complement strand
GCGCCGGTGCCAGGGGGTTGGGCATGGGCAGCGCACAGGTAGCCACTGTAAGTGATGCTACTGCCGGTTACTGGAACCCCGCAGGGCTGGTAAATGTAAAAGACCAGCCGCAGGTGAGCCTGATGCATGCTGAATATTTTGCCGGTATCGGTAAATACGATTACGGCACACTGGCCGTACCTATCAGTGGCGGCAAAAGAACCTTTGGTATTTCTTTATTACGGTTTGCAGTAGACGATATTCCCAATACCATCTTCCTGGTACAGCCAGACGGCACCATCAATTTCGATAATATTACCACGTTTTCTTCTGCAGACTATGCTTTTATATTCTCGCTGGCACAACAGGTAAAAGTGCGGAAAAAGCACAACCTCAATTTTGGTATCAACGCAAAAATCATTCACCGCAAGGCCGGTGATTTTGCCACTGCCTGGGGTTTTGGTTTTGATGCTGGTATACAGTATGAACACAAAAACTGGAAACTGGGCCTGGTGGCGCGTGATGTTACTACTACTTTTAACGCATGGTCTTATAACCTCAATGAAAATATCCGCGAAGTATTTTATTTAACCAAGAATGAGGTGCCCGTCCATTCTACCGAATTAACGGCGCCCAAACTGATTGCGGGCGGTGCGTATAATTTTAAGATCAACAATACCATCAGCCTGCTGGCAGAAGCCAATGTTGATTTTACGTTTGATGGAAGAAGGAATACCGTTATTTCTTCCAAAGCCGTAAGCATAGACCCCAAGATTGGATTGGAAGCATCTGTAAAAAATGTCTTCTTCGTGCGTGCGGGTATTAATAATTTCCAGAAAGCACTGGATGAAAGCGACAGCAGCAATACTAAAAAAGTATGGATCTACCAGCCAAGTATAGGTGCCGGATTTAAAATATCCAATGTGCAGATTGATTATGCATTTACAAACCTTGCCAACCAGAGTAACCCGCTGTATACCCATATTTTTTCGCTGAAACTGGACCTGAAAAAGAAACCCAAAAAATAATCCGTATCCGTGCAGGTGCACAAAACCGGGAAATTTTATACTATGAAGAAGTTGTTTACAGTAATCTTATTGTTGTGCGGCATGGGCAGCTTTGCCCAGGTGTACAATAATGAATGGATTGACTATTCGAAAAAATATTATAAATTTAAAACAGACCGGACAGGTTTGTTTCGTATTCCCCAGGCAACCCTGGTAGGCCTTGCGTTGGACGGCACTCCTGCTGAACACTTCAAATTGTGGAGAAATGGCCAGGAAGTACCCCTGTTTACTTCTGTTGCCAGCGGCATTTTGCCAGCAGGTGGTTATATTGAATTCTGGGGACAGGCCAATGATGGTAAGGCTGACAAACCCCTGTACCGCGACCCGGCTTTCCAGCACACAGATAAGGTAAGCCTTCAGTCAGATACCGCAGCCTATTTTTTAACGGTGGATGCAGTGGCCGTGAACCGCCGCCTGACCAGCGTGGCCAACAATACAGCTGCCAATGTATTGCCCGCAGAACCCTATTTTATGTACACTGCGGGTACCTATTTCAGGGATATAATTAACCCCGGCTTTGCTGCTGTAATTGGCGAATATGTTTATTCTTCGTCCTACGACAAAGGAGAATTTTTTTCAACTGTTGATATACGCCCCGGTTCACCCAGGACCGACAAGCAAATCAACCTGGCTCCTTATCTTACAGGACCGGCTGCGCAGTTAAAATTTGGCGCAGTAGGTAATGCGCTTAATACAAGAACGGTGCAGGTATCGGTGAACAGTACCGTAGTCAAGGATTCGGTGTGCGATTATTTTAATGATATAAATGGTACAGCGGCTGTTCCTTTATCAGCACTCAGTGCAGGTACTGCTGATATTACATTTACCAATACCTCTACTACGGCTGCCGACAGGATGGTGGTGTCTTTTTATGAGCTTACCTATCCGCGTAAATTTGATTTTGGAGGGGCTGCCAACTTCGCTTTTTCTCTACCAGCCTCTGCAGCAGGATATTTTTTACAGGTTACCAATTTTAACTACGGCAGTGTAGCGCCGGTTTTGTATGATCTTTCGCTTCAGCAAAAATATACCGGCGATATTTCTACGGCCGGCATGGTGAAATTTGCTTTGCCTGCTGCAGGTACGGCAAGACAATTGCTGCTGGTAAATGAAGAGGCCACCAATTATGTAAACATCGCTGCACAGGATTTTCAGCCCAGGACATTTGTTGATTTAAATAATACTGCCAACCAGGGTAATTATATCATCATTTCAAACCCCCTGCTTTACAATACCGGCAACGGGGTGAACCCGGTAGACGGGTATAAAAACTACCGGAGTTCAGCAAACGGTGGAGGGTATGATGCCAAAGTATATGAAGCAGATGAATTGGTGGATCAATTTGCTTTTGGTATAAAAAAGCATCCTCTGTCCATCAAAAATTTTATGCGTTTTGCAAGGGCTAAATTTTCCTCCACGCCGCAGTATGTTTTACTGATTGGCCATGGTGTTGCCTACAACGCATATCGCAGAAACAGTACCAGCCCGCTGGCCGATCGGCTTAATATGGTACCTACTTTTGGATGGCCGGCATCTGACAATTTGTTGTCTTCCAATGACGGTGCGTCCCCGGTTCCCATTACACCCATAGGGCGTATCTCAGCCATCAACGCACAGGAAGTAAGCAATTACCTTGAAAAGATGATTGAGTACGAAACCGTCCAGCGTACCACTCCCAATACCATTGCTGGGCGTGCCTGGATGAAGAACGTGCTGGAGATAACGGGCGCCAGTGAAGTATATCTGGGAAGTGTTCTTTGTAATTACATGCAAACCTATAAGGATATTATCGCTGACACCGTTGCAGGCGCTAATGTTACTGTTCTCTGCAAAAACACCAGTAATGAAATAGAACAGATATCCAACGACAGGGTAGACCGTTTGTTTAATGATGGTCTTAGTTTCTTTTGTTATTTCGGGCACTCTTCTGCAACTGTGCTGGAATTTAATATCTCCGATCCGTACAGTTTTAAAAACCAGGGCAAGTATCCTGTGTTTTCTGTGAATGGTTGTAATGCAGGCGATCTTTTTGTTTTCGATGTACAGCGGTTTAACTTTCAGCAGACACTTTCTGAAAAGTTTACGCTGGCTAAGCAAAGAGGCGGCATTGCGTTTCTGGCCTCTACGCATTATGGTATTGTTAACTACCTGAATATCTTTATTAACAGCCTGTTTACCATGATGGGAAAAACAGACTATGGCAACAGCCTGGGTAAATTAAACAGGGATGCTGCACAGCAATTATTGAATATTTCCGGGGTTTCTGATTACCATGCCAGGTTACATGCTGAAGAAATGACTCTTCATGGTGACCCTGCTCTAAAAATGAATTTCCAGGTATTGCCGGATTATGTAGTGGAGGAACCACAGGTGGTGATTGCACCACAGTTTGTTTCCATTGCTGAAGATGAGTTTACTGCAAGTATAAAGCTTTATAACCTCGGAAAGGCAGAAAACGATTCCATTACTGTGGAAATCAGGCAGCAGTACCCTGACAACAGCATTGTTACTCTGTTAAGACAGAAGATTCCGGGTATCCGCTATACAGATTCGCTTGTTCTTAAAGTACCAATTATAGCAACCAGGGATAAGGGGTTGAATAAACTAATCATAAAAGTAGATGCTGATGATCAGGTAACAGAGGTTACTGAAGCCAATAATTCAGTTACAAAAGAGTTTTATATATATGAGGATGAAGCAAGGCCTGCCTATCCTTACAATTATGCTATCGTGCATCAACAACCCGTAAAACTGTACGCATCTACGGCCAATCCAATGAGTACACTGAAGCAGTATGCCATGGAGATAGATACTACTGAATTATTCAATTCTCCCGTTAAAGTCAGCAAAACTATTTCTTCCGTGGGTGGTTTACTGGAGTTTGATCCGGGTATCAGCCTGCAAGACAGTGCAGTATATTACTGGCGTGTATCCCTGGTGCCTGGTAACGGAGGAGTCTACAGGTGGAATGAATCATCATTTGTATATATATCCGGTGCATCAGAAGGATATAATCAATCGCACTATTACCAGCAACTGAAATCTACCGCCGAAAGAATTACACTTGGAGCGGGCCGTTTATGGAA
>JANPGT010000148.1:0-1703 GCA_031424135.1 Chitinophagaceae bacterium | reverse complement strand
GTTGCATTTCGCCCTTGCTTTCCATAATCAGCATTTCGCCTTTGCGCTGGGTTACCAGGTCAATTACTTTTCCACTATATTCTGCAGGTACATCTACTACCAGGTTTTCATATGGCTCACATTTTTTACCATCAATTTCTTTTATTAAAACGGTGGGCTGACCGATGGTTAACTCAAATCCTTCACGGCGCATGGTTTCTATTAAAATACCCAGGTGCAGAATACCACGTCCAAATACCAGGAAGCTATCAGCACTATCGCTGTCTTCTACTCTTAGCGCCAGGTTTTTTTCGGTTTCTTTCATCAACCGGTCACGCAAATGGCGGCTGGTTACAAATTTACCTTCCTTGCCAAAAAATGGGGAGTTATTAATGCCAAACAGCATGCTCATCGTTGGCTCATCTACACTGATTACCGGCAATGCTTCCGGGTTTTCAATATCGGCAATGGTATCACCAATATTAAAATCTTCCAGTCCTACCACCGCGCAGATATCACCTGCTACTACTTCTGTGGCTTTTTTCTTACCCATGCCCATAAACGTATACAGCTCTCTTACTTTCAGGCGCTTGATAATACCGCCGGCCTGCATCAACGCAATGGTCTGGCCTTCTTTGATAACGCCCCTGGCTACCTTGCCCACGGCTATCCTTCCCAGGAAAGATGAATAATCCAGTGAAGTAATCTGCATCTGCAAAGGACCTTCTGCTATTTTAGGAGCAGGTACATGTTCCAGTATACCATCCAGCAAAGGCGTAATGCCTTCACACTGTTCGTTTTTGTTATTGAACCAGCCATTTTTTCCTGAACCGTAGAAGGTAGGGAAGTTCAGCTGCTCTTCGGTAGCATCCAGGTTAAAAAACAGTTCAAATACCGCATCGTGTACTTCATCGGGGCGGCAATTGGGTTTGTCTACTTTATTGATAACAACAATAGGGCGCAGGTTCAGCTGCAAAGCTTTCTGCAGCACAAAACGTGTCTGCGGCATGGGGCCTTCAAAAGCATCCACCAGCAGCAATACGCCGTCTGCCATTTTCAACACACGCTCCACTTCACCGCCAAAGTCACTGTGACCCGGGGTATCAATTACATTGATTTTTGCGTCTTTGTATTCTACCGCCGCGTTTTTACTAAAAATGGTAATTCCTCTTTCTCTTTCAAGGTCATTACTGTCCATTATCAAGTCACCGGTTTCCTGGTTATCACGGAACACTTTGGTGGCATGTAAGATCTTGTCTACCAGGGTAGTCTTACCATGGTCAACGTGCGCTATAATAGCTATGTTTCTGATATTCATAATTGCGTATTGCTGTTTCACTTTGGGGCAGTGATGCCTTATATGGCAAAACCCCCAAATTTCAAGCGGCGAAGGTACATCAATTCAGCGGGAGGGGCAAACGAAAGATGTGATTATTGTGTTACCAGCAGTTGAGCTTGGGTTGAGCGTCCGTTGCAAAGTTTACCCCGCCCCTCCGGCGGGGCACACTTTGGCTATATATCATTGAGGATCAGCTTTTAACGACGCTTTGCCCCTGTAGGCACAGTGCTGATGGACGGCTATTTAACAGCCCCGGATTTGAAAAACAAACTTTCTGACCCCGAGCTTCGCCCAGGGCTATTCAAATTAAAGCCCTTTCGGGCTTTTGAACTGTTAACTCAATGATGGCTGCTTACCCACAAATCCTTGCAATTTCTTCGATTAT
>JANPGT010000147.1:0-2752 GCA_031424135.1 Chitinophagaceae bacterium | reverse complement strand
TAACTACAGTTGCCCGGCAGGGCCTTTTCAATAATCCCGATACATCGGCAGGCCGCTCAGCTGGGTCGCCCTTTTACGCAGCTGCAAACAATGGATCTTGCAAGGGGCGGATCAGCTTTTCATTGATAGACTTGTTTCTTTCGGGGAGAACGATCCGCGGCAGCAAGTGTGGGGCAGGCCCCAGCAACAAGTGTGGGGCAGGCAAATGATAAGGAAGTGAAACTGGTTAGATTGGTAAAGCTGTAAAAAATAGGTCGTTTTCCCCCTGGTCGGTGAGACACCGGCCAGGGAAAGAATAATGTAAAAAAATGTTGCTATCATCTCAAGCTGTGATGATAGCGGCACTTTTTTGGTACGGCTGGTCTTTAACAAAAGAGAATAACCAACGCATTATTTCTTCTCCCCTCTAGATAACCTAACCGGTCTATCCAAAAGAAATAAAGTTTAAAACTGAACACCTCCTGTCCGGTTCCGGACAGTTAATACAAGTACCAAAACTGCAACTGGTTGATTGTTATGCTGTAAAAAAACTGGTGCTTTTCTGGCTATAGAATTGGCGTAAGCTAAACTTCAGTGCATGTTCAAAAACTATCTCCTTCTTGCCTTCCGCCAGTTGCGCAGAAACCGCGGCTATTCCTTTATCAACATTTTTGGCCTTGCCACCGGCATGGCCATTGCGCTGGTCATTGGCATCTGGGCAGTAGACGAGCTTTCGGTAGACCAGCACATTTCCAACGGAGATAGGGTGGTGCAGATTATGCAAAACCAAATGCCCAAGGGACCCGCAAGTGATAAAGCGCTGCCCGCATATGTGGGCACTACGGTGTCGCCGGCCCTCAATCCATGGCTGCAAAAAGGAAACTACCAGGATGTTTTTGAACAAACGGCGATGGCACTTTGGCCAGGTGAGCATTTGCTGGTAAACGGCGATAAAAGCATCGCCCAATCGGGCACTGCTGCGGAGTATACCTTCCCGCTTATTTTTGGCTACCATTTTTTAAGCGGCACGGCCGCATCCATGCGTGACCCAAACACCGCACTCATTTCAAAGTCAACGGCCATTGCGCTCTATGGCACAGAGAACGCCGTGGGTAAAATATTTCAATACGAAAACCGCCGGCCGTTTACCGTGGGGGGCGTGTATGCAGATCAGCCTGCCAATAGCAGCTTGCATGCGTATGCGTTTTTCATCTCCATGGCCAATGAGGAAAACAGTTGGGTGCGGAATGTTACCGATTTTGAAAATCATAGTTGCCGCATGTATGCCCGCCTTGCCAGCAATGTTTCCATACAGCAGGCCACGGCCCGTATCAAAAATATTTGCACCCCTTATGTAAAATATGCAAACGAAACCTACCAGGTGCTTCCGTACCAAAACCTCTACCTGCATTATGATGAAAGCAGTGCCACCGGCGGGGGCCGTGTTGTGTATGTAAGAATGCTTGGCATTATTGGGGTCTTCATTCTGTTGCTGGCCTGCATCAATTTTATGAACCTGGCCACGGCCCGCAGTGAAAAGCGTGCAAAGGAAGTGGGCATCCGCAAAACAGTGGGCTCGCTGCGTGGCCATCTCATTGCGCAATTCCTGGGAGAGTCGGTGTTGCTGGCGTTCTTTTCATTTATTATCGCCATTGCCCTGACGTTCATTAGCCTGTCCTGGTTCAGTCAGTTGGCTGGTAAGCCCATGGCATTTCCCTGGGGAAGCCCCGTTTTTTGGGGTCTTGCACTGGCATGTACGCTGCTCACTGGTTTGCTGGCGGGCAGTTACCCGGCATTTTACCTGTCCGGTTTCCGCCCGGTAAAAGTGCTGAAGGGCACATTCAAAGCCGGCAAAGGCGCCAGTCTTCCGCGCAAAGTGCTCGTAGTGGCACAGTTCTCCATTTCGCTTGCCCTGGTTATTGGTACCATCGTTGTGTTTCGCCAGATACAGTTTGCAAAAGATCAACCGCTGGGTTATGACCAGGCTGGGCTTATCACTGTTCCCGCCAATACGCAGGAGCTGGATATGCATTTTGAGGCGCTCCGCAAGGGCCTGCTCAGCACGGGTGCGGTTGCCAATATTGCCAACTCTTCTGCAACACTCAATGCATTCAATCGCAACAACCGGCTGGAATGGGAAGGCATGTCCGGGGAGGCAAAAAACAGATCATTCCGGGATGTGAACGTAAACGCAGATTTTGGTGCCACCATTGGTTGGACCATCGTTAAAGGGCGCGACTTTTCCCGCGAGCACCTCACCGACAGCACGGCCGCCATCGTAAATGAAACGGGCGCCCGTCTGATGGGTTTCAAAGATCCCATTGGTAAAACCGTCAAACATTGGGGAATGCCCTACACCATCGTTGGGGTAACGAAAGACATTATCAGCTATAGTCCTTATTACCCGGTGCAACCGGCCATCTTCATGGGCGACGGTGGCCATAACGTCTTTACCATCCGCATCAAGCCCGGGGTGCCGGTGCGCACCGCCCTGGCGGCCATTGAGCCTGTATTCAAACAATTCAACCCGGCCAGTCCCTTTATCTATTCTTTTGTTGATGAAGAGTTTCAAAAAAAGTTTACTACGGAGTCGCGGATGGGCAACCTGGCAACGGTGTTCTCTGCGCTGGCCATTCTTATTTCCTGCCTGGGCCTCTTTGGTCTTGCGTCTTTTGTTGCGGAACAACGCACCAAAGAGATAGGTGTACGCAAAGTGCTGGGCGCCCGTGTGGCGGGTCTATGGGCCCTGCTCTCTGCAGACTTCATAAAGCTG
>JANPGT010000146.1:0-3340 GCA_031424135.1 Chitinophagaceae bacterium | reverse complement strand
CGTACCGGTTCTTCAGTTACATCTTTTCCTGTAACAGCTGCCAACCAGTTGCCCGGCGGCACCGCACCCCATCTGCAGTATCAAATCTGCCTGGATGATACAGTAACCAGCATACAGTTGCTTGCCTATTTTTCTCCTACTTTGAATTTCAATAACGATGAGGGATTGCGATATGCTGTTTCCATTGACGATGAAGCGCCGCAGATAGTGGTATTGAATAAAGAAGACAACCAGCCAAAGATCTGGGGCAAATGGGTAGCGGATAATATCATTATTAAAACAACTACGCATGTTGTGAAGAGGACAGGTAAACATGTACTGAAATACTGGATGGTTACGCCGGCTGTGGTATTGCAGAAATTTGTGATAAACGCCGGGGGATTGAAGGACAGTTATCTTGGTCCGCCTGAAACGAAGCGTTAGAAAATTTGGCACATAGCAGGGTAGTGGTGTAGGTTGAATAATAGAAGTGGTCGGTGTCTCACCGACCAGAACTTGGAAAATAAAAAATGTATTTACATAAATCAAAATAAATACCAGCTATGCCATTCCTCCGCCTTTTAAAAACAGTATTACCTGTTGCTATTGTTTTTTCTGCAGCTACCGCCTGCAATAATGCTGCTGACACAGCAAAAACTGACACAAAAGATACCGTAGCTGCCGCGCCCGCAAAAAAGGAGCCGGCTTCACAACCACTGGTATCGCATATTTACACCGCTGACCCTTCGGCACATGCATTCAATGGCCGCATTTATATTTACCCATCGCACGATACAGCTACCGGTACCCCGGAAAACGACAATGGCGATCATTTCAATATGATGGATTACCATATTCTTTCTATGGACAGCGTGGGTGGCGCCGTAACCGACCATGGCGTTGCGCTGGACATTAAAAACATTCCCTGGGCAGGCCGGCAGCTATGGGCGCCGGATGCTGCTTTCGCCAACAATACGTATTACTTGTATTTCCCTGTAAAGGATAAGCAGGATGTATTCCGCATCGGCGTAGCTACCAGTACAAAACCCGAAGGTCCTTTCGTAGCAGAAAAAAATCCTATCAAGGGAAGCTATAGCATCGACCCCTGTGTATTTAAGGACGATGATGGTAAATTTTATATGTATTTCGGTGGCATCTGGGGCGGGCAACTGCAGCGCTGGAACAACAATACCTATGACTCCGCCGGAAAATTGCGCCAGGGAACTGAGCAGGCTATTTTACCAAGGGTAGCCAGGCTGGGCGCCGACATGAAGGCTTTTGCAGAACCTGTGAAGGAAATAAAAATAATAGACAAAGACGGAAAACTGTTCACAGAAAAAGACAACAGCAAACGTTTTTTTGAAGCATCCTGGATGCACAAATACAAGGGGAAATATTATTTTTCTTATTCCACCGGCGATACCCATTTTATTAATTATGCCATTGGTGATAACCCGTACGGACCATTTACTTACCAGGGCGTGGTATTGAACCCGGTAGACGGCTGGACCAATCACCAGTCGATAATAGAAGCAAACGGCAAATGGTATATTTTTTATCACGATGTACAGCTATCCGGCAAAACACACCTGCGCAATGTAAAAGTGGCCGAACTGCACTACAATGACGATGGCAGTATACAGCCGGTGTCTGCTTTTAAATAATGGGGCAGTCTACCCGGAATACGCTGTCACTTACCTAAAAATTATTTGTATGAATGCGTACCATAGCCGTTTGTTCGTTTTTTTATTATTTCTGCTCTTGGTTGATGCAGCGATGGCACAAAACAGTGCCGGAGGCAGTTCGCTCGGCCTTTTTGAGGAGCACGCAGATGTGGGCAGTCCCATTAAAAAGGGCAATGTAACTTATAACCCTGCCACCCAGGAATACCTGATGGAAGGAGCGGGTACCAATATGTGGCAACGCATCGACCAGTTTCATTTTCTATGGAAGAAAATAAAGGGTGATTTTATTATTACCGCCAGTGTGAAATTTATTGGAAAAGGGGTGGCCGGGCACCGCAAAATCGGGATTATTGCCAGGGATCAACTTACTACCGGTTCACGCTATGCCGATGCCTGCGTGCATGGCGGCATGCCATTGCTCACCTCACTGCAATACCGGCTTTCAGACAATGATACGACGGGCCAGGTGGCGGTATCGGCTACGCATCCCACTGATATTTATTTTCAACGCAAAGGGAATGTATTTACTTTCTCTGCAACGGTATTTGGCGAAAATTACAGGACCGTTCGTAAGGAAATGGCGCTGAACGAAGAAGTATATGCTGGCTTGTTCATTTGCTCGCATGTAGATACGGTGATAGAGAAAGCGGTCTTCAGCAATGTTCGTATAATAAAACCCGCCCCGGATGATTTCAGGCCTTACAAAGATTATATTGGCAGCTGGCTGGAGACAATGGACGTTGCTACCGGCCTGAGAAAAATAGAGCATAGCGATACCGGTTCAATCCAGGGCCCTAACTGGACCAAGGACGGTCAGTCGCTCATTTTCAATTCTTCCGCGGGACTGCTGTACAAATTCAACCTGGGTACTAAGTCCGTTGCTGAACTAAATACAGGTACTGCAAGAAACAATAACAATGATCATGTCTTGTCTTTTGACGGAAAAATGATTGGCCTGAGTAATTACGTGGGTGCTAAACGAACTTCCACCATTTTTACCATGTCTGTTACCGGGTCTGACCGCCCATTGCAAATTACTTCCGAAGATTCCGGACATTCCTATTTTCATTGCTGGAGCCCCGATAACAAAAAACTGATTTTTACCGGGTACAGGAATAAGCAGTTCAATATCTGGTCAATCGACATCGCTTCCAAAAAAGAAACCGCGCTCACCACCCAGCCTACGCTGGATGATGGTGCTGAATACAGCCCGGATGGCAAATGGATTTATTTCAATTCGGTACGTACCGGCATCATGAAGATCTGGCGCATGAAACCCGATGGCAGCCAGCAGGAGCAGGTGACTTTTGATGACTATAACGACTGGTTCCCGCATTTTTCGCCCGATGGAAAGTGGATTGTATACCTCTCGTTTCCAGCATCCATAGATCCAACTACCCATCCTTTCTACCAACAAGTATATATCCGGTTAATGCCGGCAGCAGGCGGTGTCCCCAAAAATATTGCCTATCTGTACGGCGGGCAGGGCACCATCAATGTACCCTCATGGTCGCCCGACAGCAAGCGGATTGCATTTGTAAGCAATACACAATTGAAAAATCCTTAATCATACAATTACTCATGAAGAAGACCGGAATGCTGTTATTGCTGGTGCAGGTTGTGTTGGGGCAACTGGCCGCACAAAGCAATGCCCCCTGGAAGAATAAGAAAGCGGC
>JANPGT010000145.1:0-7043 GCA_031424135.1 Chitinophagaceae bacterium | reverse complement strand
CTTTTTTTTTGAAAATAATATTATTGCCAGAGTGGAAAGCTTATTTACGGGTAAGCCAAGCCGTAAGGCCATACAGGTGCTGGAAGATGCTGAAATTGTGGCCATCAATGCCAGCCAGCTTTTCAGGTTGTATGACAGCTTCCCCCAAATAGAAAGGCTTTTCCGAAAGATATTTGAGGCGGCCTACGTAGATACCGTACACCGCATCGAAGGAATGCAGTTTCATACCGCGGAGGAAAGGTACAACGCCTTGCTCACCGAAGCCCCTAACGTGCTGATGCGCGTTCCCCTAAAGTATGTGGCCTCTTATCTGGGCATCACCCAGGTTAGCCTTAGCCGCATCAGAGCCCACCGGTAATTATTTATCTTATGTTAAAGGATTAGCCATTGAATGCCATCATCTTTGAAGTATAAAACCTTGTAAGTATGGTAGGTGCAAAGGAGATAAATACGGGTACACTCCGTAGCTGGCTGGAAACAGGAAAAGACCTTTCCATTCTTGATATAAGGCCTATCCAGGAAAGAACTGAGTGGTATATTCCCGGTAGTGTTTACTTTAACGCGTACGATAAATTGAAAGCCAATGATCCTTCAGCTTTACGCGGTTTACACCTTGATAAAAGCATACCAGTAGTCACTGTCTGTGCAGGGGGTAAAACCAGTAAAATAGCCGCTGATTTACTTTGTCAGCAAGGCTTTGATGCCTATTCGCTGGATGCCGGGATGAAAGGTTGGAGCCTGGCATGGAATACTGCAAGGCTTTCATTTCCAGCATTTGACATCATACAATTAAGGAGAACCGGGAAGGGTTGCCTGTCCTATATTATCGTATCAGGGAAAGAGGCCATTGTGGTGGATGCTTCGCTTCCTGTAGATATTTACCAGGATGTACTGGTAAAGGAAGGCCTTGTATTGAAATATGTGATAGAAACGCATATTCATGCCGACCATCTTTCAAGGTCAAAACAATTGGCAGAGAACAACAAAGTAAGCTTGTATCTTCCTTTTCCCAATAAAGTCGATTTTAAGTTTGAGCCGATATACCCCTCTACTGTCTTTCAGGTTGGAACCGCCGGTATTGCTGCAATACCCACCCCGGGGCATACATTGGAAAGCACATGTTATTTAATTGATGACAAAGTATTACTTACGGGAGATACTCTATTTGTTAATGGGGTGGGCAGACCGGATTTGAAAGCCAATAATGAAGAGGCCGGGCAAAAATCAAAAATGCTTTACCAGTCATTGCAGCAGCTGTTGTTATTGGACGACTGCCTTATTGTGCTGCCAGCGCACACCAGTCAGCCAGTTGATTTTGATAATACACCTATACAAACAACCATTGGCAATATAAAAAAAACGGTCTCAATGTTTCAACTGGGCGAAGATGCATTTGTGGATACCATCTTACAACGCATACCACCTACGCCTTTTAATTATTTAGCGATTGTAGAAAAGAATATTAAAGGTGATTTCGGCGACAGCAACCCGGTTGATTTGGAAGCAGGTGCGAACAGGTGCGCTGTTTCATAATTTAATTTGTATAACATCCTGACAATGGCGCATCTAAAGAGAAAATGGCTGTTTTTACTTCCTTTCGTTTTCTACAAACTGAACCCAGTACACCTGGTCAATTGATGTCCCCCGCAGATATTTCGGCTATCAAATGGTTGCCCAACTATTGAATAACTATGAACATTTTACAAAACAAATACTACGGGAAAGAGAGTCTATTTAAACCCGAAAACCTGCTTCGGGAAGCCAAACGGCAGAAAGGAATGGAAGATTGTAATATCCCGGCTATTTGCCTGCTTGATCCAGATGGTGATTTACTGCGCTACCTGTTGGAAAATAAACTGGCCTCAAAAAATAATTGCTGGGCCTGCTATCACTCCAGCCTCTATGATTTCACAGTGGAAGGGTACACAATAGGGATACTGCCTTGTGTAGTAGGTGCTTCCTATGCTGTATTGGTGGCTGAGCAATTGTTTGTTTCCGGGTGCCGGCTTTTACTGAGTGTAACCTCTGCCGGTATTATCAATCATCAAAGTGAAAAGCGGTTCGCATTGATTACAAGAGCTGTCAGGGATGAAGGTACCAGTTATCATTACCTGCCACCTGAGCAAAAAGCTGCATTGAACGAGTATTTGCTTGGTTTATTAACCGGTGAACAATCGGACAGCCCCTTTTTTCCTGCAACAAGCTGGACCACAGATGCCCCCTACAGGGAAACGGAAGCAGCCATTGAAGCAACGAAAAACGAGAACATCTGTTGTGTTGAAATGGAAGCTGCGGCCTTGTATGCTTTTGCGCAGGCCAAATACCAGAATGTTATCTGTTTTGCGCATCTCACCAATACAATGGCCCAATCGGAAGGTGATTTTGAAAAGGGAGAACATTTTGGAAGCATTGATACCTTACAACTGGTTTCATGGATATTGAAAGCGCTTCAGCCTGCTAATATTTTTTAAATGCAACAAATACAATTGGGTTTAAAGGAGAACTGGAAACAGTTTTGGTTACTGGTATTTATCAATGCACTCGTAGGTGGTATGATTGGTCTGGAAAGAACCTTGCTGCCCGAAATCGCAGGGAAGGAATTTCACCTGGCATCCACCTCCATCATACTATCCTTCATTATTGTATTTGGTTTATTCAAGGCTTTTACCAATTACTTTACCGGTGCATTGGCCAACCGGTTTGGAAGAAAGAACCTGTTGGTATTTGGCTGGCTTATAGGCATCCCTGTTCCATTGATACTGATGTATGCGGATAACTGGAACTGGATCATACTTGCCAATATTTTATTGGGCATCAACCAGGGGTTGACATGGTCCAGCACCGTAGTAATGAAAATTGATTTGGTGGGAGAGAAAGAACGGGGTTTTGCAATGGGCTTAAATGAGTTTGCCGGTTACGGTATGCTTGGACTGGTCGCTTTTTCTACCAGCAGTATTGCCAATAAGTATGGTTTACGGCCTTATCCATTTATTATGGGCATTGGTTTTGCCGTTGCTGGTTTATTATTATCCTTTTTTTTAGTCAAAGATACCAGGGGGCATGTGCAAAAAGAAACCTTACAAACGGGGGGTGTTCCGCTTTTACAGCATGTTTTCAAAGAAACTACCTGGCTGAATAAAAACTTAGGTGCGGTAACGCAGGCGGGTTTAATTAATAACCTGAATGACGCCATGATCTGGGGTATCATGCCGGTACTTTTGGCGCAAAAGGGTTTTGGCATTGAACATATTGGCATTATAACGGCGGTTTACCCGGCGGTATGGGGCATGGGCCAATTGGTCACAGGAAAATTGGCCGATATCTATTGTAAAAAGGATCTATTGTTTTGGGGTATGTTGTTACAGGGTATTGCTATCCTCCTGATTGTGTTTTCGACTCATATGATTCATTACATTGTACTGTCTGTTATACTTGGCCTGGGTACAGCAATTGTTTATCCTGCTTTCCTTGCGAGCATAGCTGATGATACCCACCCTCAGCAGCGGGCGAAGAGTTTGGGTGTATTCAGGTTTTGGAGGGATTTGGGATATGTAATAGGGGCGTTGCTGACAGGGATATTTACGGATTTTTTCAGCATTGAATTTTCAATTGCTTTTATTGGGGTACTCACTGTTCTTTCTTCGGTTGTTATTATTTATCGCATGAAATGCAAAGCGCAGGCAAAACGAATCTTTAAAATGGCATGAGGGTAGATATGTTATACATCGTAATCCTGTAGTCTGGTTTTAAGCGTTTTTTGCTTCTTGCACTGCATGTTCATGACTTTGTCAGCCCTTGTTTTGCGCATCCTCTGGTTTCACCGATCCAAACCAATCATAATATCCCTGTTTACTGGATTGGCAAGGCTTGCAAAAAATTGTATTGCCTCAGCATCCTTATCCAATAATACCTTTAATTCAACTGGTGTTTTTGTTTTTTGTATGCTGGATTGATTTGATACCTATATTTCCCTATAGCTTAGATGCATCAGCGTTAACAGCAAGCTGGCTGA
The DNA here is from genome assembly GCA_031424135.1 of Chitinophagaceae bacterium. Lineage (GTDB taxonomy): Bacteria > Bacteroidota > Bacteroidia > Chitinophagales > Chitinophagaceae > JACMLD01. The sequence continues at coordinate 3,031 of JANPGT010000145.1, read as the reverse complement.
CTTGTTTATAAGGAATACTTGTAAAGATTCCTACCTAGAAGTCTACACTTCAATCTTTCCCCGTGAAAAGGATTTCCGTTTCAATCCTTAACGCAGATATTAGGTCAGATTTTCCATTAATGTCCCCGAAACCTTCTTTCAGCTGTTTAGTTACAGTATATAAAATGCTTTCGAGCTTTTACGATCTCAGACTTCCAGCATCACAACAGACCCGGCACAGTACACCCATCTTATTTTTCAATGCCTTCGGCAAAATAAGAAGGGAGACCTGTGCCGGACAATAGGGGAAATGAGCTTGGCTCGTTCCTCGCCAAACACAATTCAAGACAGCTCCCACAAATTAATTTTTAAAAACCTATTCATCCTTATCTGTCGCAAATTTCTTGACAGGATTTTGTAAAAGCAAGGTCTGCGTCCCGCCAAATAGCAGGGCGGGACTGGCCATGGGTTTTGCAAAAACAATCTCCACCCCGCTATTGCCTCCTCCGGAGCTATGCGATGTTGGGGGTAGTATTCTTTTTGCGAAAAACCTTGCTTTTCCCAAATCCTGTTTCAAGGCCGGGTTGCTATGATTAGAACGAACGGGGTGCATGCCCGGTTTCCTTTTCATTACTAAATCAACTCGTATGCAAACACAGCAGCTTTCCGCACTGATGCGGCTATCATGGAAGATTCAACAGGCTAAAAAAATCAGCCGCTCCAAATCCCTTATGGCGGCATGGGTCATTCACCAGCAGGCAGATTTGATGGTGTATTACCTGATAAAAAAACATACACCTCCCCACCGCCTCCCTGAAACCATTGACAACAAGCTCACCCTTATTTATTAATCATTAAATATTATCATCATGGAAATGACAGCAAGATTAACCGGGGATGCGAAAGTCAGCACCCTGAAAAACGACCGGCAGGTAGTCAATTTTAGTGTAGCCATTAATGACAGCTACAAAATAAAAGGGCAGGGGCAACCTGTTAAACTGGTGACCTATGTACAGTGTGCGTACTGGGTAAGCCCTGCGGTTGCACCCTTTCTGACCAAGGGCCGGCTGGTGGAGTTACAGGGTCGTATTGGCGTCAATGTGTATAAAAGCATTGACGGGGAAGCCAAAGCCACACTGACCTTTCACGTCAACAGCATCAAACTACACGGCAGCTCCGCTGCTACGCCGCAAACAACAGTTACCGCCTCAGCTAATAAGGTGGTGGTTGCTGCGGATGATCTACCCTTTTAAGGTCAGCCAACGGGCGCCGGAAGATTGCCGTTGCCTGTTTTTTCCTTCTATTTTAAACCTTTAAAATCAATTATCATGTCACACAATTTATATTTCAATGCGGCCCGTCAGGAGCATAGTTTTTTCTCCGTAAAGGAAAAAGCCTGGCATGGCCTGGGCAAAATCGTGCAGGACTATCCCAACAGCGCCGAAGCCCTGCGGTTTGCCGGTCTGGATTATACCGTGGAGAAACGTAAGCTATTTACGTTTGATAACGAAAACGAGGCCGCCAATGAGGACACCACCATTAAAATCCCTGAAATCGAAGTGCCGGGATTTTATGCCACCCTGCGCACAGATACCGAACAGGTATTGGGCGTGGTGGGTAAGGAGTATAAAATCGTTCAAAATACCGATGCATTCAGTTTTTTTGATTCAATTGTTGGAGGGGAGGGGATCCAGTATGAAACCGCCGGGGCATTGGGTAGGGGTGAGCGTATTTTTATCACGGCTAAACTGCCGGGTTATATTACTGTGGGCAGGGATGATTTGATTGAAAAATATTTATTCCTTACTACTTCCCACGATGGTTATGGCAGTATTATGGCCGCCTTCACACCCATCCGGATAGTTTGCAATAATACCCTGAACGCTGCCCTGCGGAACTGTACCAATAGCGTCACCATCCGCCACACTGAAAATGCTAAGGACCGGCTGGCAGAAGCCCATAAAATAATGGGGATTACCAACCAGCTTTCCGGGCAACTGGAGGATATTTTTAATCATTGGGCCAAGGTACATATTACAGACCCTGAAGTACAAAAGCTGGTGAAGCTGGCCATGGTGCCCAATAAGGAAGTCCTGCACAATATCCAGACCGGTCAACTGGATGAATTGTCTACCTGTTTTAAAAATATGTGTGACGATGTTTTTGCCTATCACCTGACCAGTGCCAGCCAGCAAACCGATACTGCCCGCGGCACGCTGTTCGGGGCTTATAATGCTGTTACCGGTTATTTTCAGAATGTGCGGACGTACAAGGATGAGGAGAGTAAACTAAAATCTGTCCTGTATGGTGGGACTGCACAAATGAAAACACAAAAGGCTTTTGCACTTTGTGAGGATTTTGCAAAGGGAGGATTGACATCATTTAATAATTAAGCGATGCTAGGGGCAAACAAAAGGTTTGCCCCTTTTTTATAAAGCTTAGTAAAGCCTGGAAAGCTGCCGCACTTGAGGGTGCGGCAGCTTGTGTATTTCTGAGAGTGCTTAAAAAAATAGTGGAGTACTCTTTATTAATTATCTCTACAAAGTTAGCCTTTTGTCTCCGGGGCGGCCATGAAATTCCGGCATAAACCGTCCCGGCAGGCGGGACTATTTATTCCGTTGCTTCATTGCCTTAGTCGCCAAAAAGCTGGGGTGGTTCCATAATTAATTTTTAAACCATTTAAAAAATTACAGTTATGGAAAGCGCAATGAATCAACCGGTATGGACTAAGGTAGCCGAAGTAGAACTGGTATACAAATCCAAAGTAAAAGCCTCAGAAAGGCCATTGATTAAAACGCCCAAAGATTCTTATGACATTTTAAGGCAGGTATGGGATCAAAATAAGATTGATTTCCAGGAGGAATTTAAAGTTTTATTGCTGAACCGGGCCAACCGGGTGATTGGTGTTTACGAAGTGTCCATGGGTGGAATGACGGGTACGGTGGCTGATCCAAGATTAATACTGGCTGCAGCCATTAAATCCCTGTCTGTTTCTATTATACTTTGTCATAATCACCCCAGTGGTAACTTGAAACCAAGCCGGGCTGACGAG
>JANPGT010000144.1:0-3577 GCA_031424135.1 Chitinophagaceae bacterium | reverse complement strand
ATAACCAAGTTCATAGGCTATTTCTTTTACAGTTTTGTCGGTAAGGTATAGTTCCCGTTTTGCTTCAATAATTATCCGCTCATTGATAAGACTGGAGAGGGTCTTGTTAAAATGTGTTTTGGTAATTTTTGCCAGTGCTTTTGGACTGATGTATAACAGGTCAGCATACGCACTGGGTGAATGCTTGATCCTGAAATTTTCCTCAATGGCGTCTTTTAATTTCTGAAGAATAAAGGGCTCTTTATTATCCTTTGCCATTTCGGAAAGTTTGGGCTGCTGTTCAATTTTAAGTCTGGATGCGGTGATGAGAAATATTTTCAGGTAAGACACCAGTAACTCGTGCTGCGCAAGTGCTGGATTTTGCATTTCCAGCTCCATCTGTTGATATACCATATTAAACGTAGCCGCTGCATTTTCATCCACAGTAACAAACGGTGGCTGGTAAACATTGTTATACAGCACGCCATTAAGCTCCAGCTCTTTTTGGTGTTTGTGAATGCAAAAAAAATCAAAATGAAAATAAATGGCAATCCCCTTTATCAGCTTGCTGACGGAAAAAACATAGGGCTGGTAAGGAGCAAAAGTGAACAAACTATTCTCCTCAAAATCATAGCCATCAAAATCAGCATTTATTCTGCCGGCGCCTTCTTTTACCCAAATAAGCGTAAAGAAGCTGTTTCGCTGAAGGTGATCAAAAAAGGAGTTATCGTCAAAGGAAAACAATTTAAAAGCTGGCTTACCATTTTGCTGATTGATTAAAGTAAAAGCTGATTGATTTAACATAGCTGTATTTTATAGACACCCATTCAAAAAATGACTTCCCATCGGGCGCTCCATTATATTATTCAGGCTGAATATTTTTTAAAAATTGTAGTGGCAATATGTCCCCCAAATCCAAACGTATTATTCATTGCAAAATGAATCTCTTTTCGCTGTTTCTGGCCCAAAGTTAAATTTAAACTCCCTGAATATTCAGCAGCAATTGTAATTGTATTAATCGTTGGGGGAACAATGCTTTCCTGGATCGCTTTTATACAGATAATAGCCTCTACAGCACCGGCAGCTCCCAGTAAATGCCCGGTCATTGACTTTGTTGCACTTATATTCACTTCTTTGTTATTGACAAAAACCCTGTTGATAGCTTTCAATTCACTTTCATCGCCCATAAAAGTTGAAGTAGCATGCGCATTTACATAGTCAATAGCAGTTGCATCTATTTCCGCATCTTCCAGCGCATCCAGCATTCCCAGGCAGGCGCCCTCTCCATCCGGATGTGTACCGGTAAGATGGTAGGCGTCTGCAGCCATGCCTGTACCTACAATTTCCCCCAGTATGGTTGCGCCCCGGCTGATAGCCGATTGCAAGCTTTCCAGCACCAGTGCGCCCGCTCCTTCTCCTATTACAAAGCCGTCCCTCATGGTATCAAAGGGCCTGGAAGCTGCCTGCGGATTTCCATTGTTGGTGGATAAAGCTTTTGATGCATTAAACCCTCCAACAGAACTTTCGTTGACCGGAGCTTCAGACCCACCAGTAATTATTATATCTGCCTTTCCCAGCCTGATATAATTGCACGCATCAATGATGGCATTGTTGGAAGATGCACAAGCCGAAACTGTTGAAAAATTTAGCCCCCTTAACCCGTAACGGATAGAAATAACGCCGGACGGAATGTCTGCAATGATCTTAGGAATAAAGTAAGGATTAAAACGGGGTTGCTTATTTGATTTTACATATTCCTCTACCTGATCCTGGAAGGTCTGAATGCCACCATTCCCCGACCCCCATATAACGCCAATTCTGTTACGGTTTAGTTGCGCAAAATCAAGTTCCGCATTTTTTATCGCCTCATCCGCTGCAGCAATGGCATATTGGGTAAATAAGTCATATTTACGTGATTCATTTTTGCTGAAATAATCTGCTGCATGAAAATCTTTGACTTCTGCTGCAATGGTAGTCTTAAAATGGCTGGTATCAAATCTTGTGATATACCCCACCCCGCTCCGTCCGTTTTTAATACCATCCCAAAAAGAAGCCACGGTATTTCCTAAAGGTGTAATTGCTCCCAAACCTGTTATTACTACCCGTTTCAATTCTTTTAGCATAATACTATTTTATTACCAGGCACCAAACCCTTCAGGATCCAGGCCCCGGATCTTTTTCTTTACTTTTCAGCAACTTTATTTCCGTCTCCAATTTTGCAATAAGATCCCGCTGTGGTGCCATCGCAGCTTCAATTTCCTCAAGGGTATACCGGGGTACAATATGCTGTGGACAATTCCAGTCATACGCCTCTACATGCAGTATCATCATACGCTCAGGCCGGAATTTGTAATCACTCAAATCAAGCACGTTATGCAAGTCCGGGTTATCCGCCAGTTCAACTATTTCAGCCCTGGCATATATTTTCAGCCTTGCCTTTGCAGGGTAGTCTACCAATATCAGCGCCACATTGTTATTGGTAACAAGATTCCCTACCGTGATAAACTGCATGTTCCCTTTAAAATCAATGAACCCAAGCCGTTTTGCATCCAACACTTTCAAAAAACCCTTTGGTCCACCCCGATGCTGGATATAGGGGAATCCATTCTCACCAATACTTGCCATGTAAAAGCTATCCCGCTGCGAAATAAATGCTGACTCATTCTCGGTAAGACCATCCAGCCAGGTGTTCTTCTCCATCCTGGCATACGAGGCCCTGCTACCAAGTTTTTCCTGCATCTCCTTTACGGCTGGTGAAAATGCAATTGCTGCAAAGTTTTTTGCCATAATAAAATATTTAGTTCCAATATTTCAAATTACTCAACTCAATCTCCGTACGGTTATATAACAACATGCCATCCGTTCTTAACTCATTCAACAGGATATTTACGCTCTGGCGGGAGGATGAAATCACATTGGCAATATCAGCATGGGTAAGGTAATTTTTCAGTACTATTTTATCCCCAACGCGGCGGCCATCTGACCGTGCCCAATTCCTGATAAAATGGATAAGACGGGACTTCGTATCACAATAAATAAGATCTGCGTGCCTGCTTTCTAACCGGCCCAATTTCCCGGTTACCAGGCTGGCATAAGCAATACCCATCATAGGGTTGACCTCCAGCAATTTCTTAAAGTCAGTAATGGTAAACGTCCCAATCAATGCATTATATGTCAATGCTTCAGCGTATTCATCTTTTGATGCATGCCCATCCATCGTCAGATTACCAAAAATATCCGGTGCAGTAATAATCTCTTTTATCATTTCGCCCTCTGATTGACTGAATGCCGCCAACTTTATCTTCCCGTTAAACAACAGGTGAATCTTGCTAAATGCACCATCACCATAACTGATTGTTTCTCCCCGGTAAACCGTGGCCAATTTCATTAATTCTGTGGCAGCGATAATATTTTGAGGACTCACATTAGCAAACAAAGGGTGCATCTGCAGATAGTCTGATTTAATTGTAGGTATCATCTTAATGATTTAAAATATCCAGCCAATTTGAGTAAAATAATATTACTCCATCTTTGTTTTCTTTAAAGTGCAGCCAGATAACAGGCAACTGCCAGGATAGTCTATCCGAGCGTATCCTTT
>JANPGT010000143.1:0-2014 GCA_031424135.1 Chitinophagaceae bacterium | reverse complement strand
TCTCCGTGCGCCTGCAATTTAATAGGTGAAGCACCGTGCACACGGTAAGATGGCTGGCCAATATATGGTGTGTCGCCCAGTAAGGTAGTGTTGTTTTGTACCAGCACACCATTATGAAAAACGGTTACCCTTGCCGGGGATTGCAGAATGCCGTGGTCACTGAAACGCGGCGCCGTCCAAACTACATCATAGGCCTGCCACTCACCCGGCTTTTTACAGGCATTGGCCAGGGGCACAGCCTGCTTGTACATACTGCCTGCCTGGCCATTTACATAGGTAGTATTCTTATAATTATCCAGCACCTGCAGCTCGTACCCGCCTGCACCCCAGGGAAGCGCGGCCAGGAATATGCCACTATTGCCACGTGCCTGCCCGCTGCCGGTAATATTCTCCGGTATGCGGTACTCAATATGCAATTGAAAATCCATAAACCTTCTTTTGGTTTGCAGATCACCGGCTGTCTTATCTACGGTAAACACATTGTCTGCCACCATCCATTTCTTACCCGCTACAGAATCCCTGGTGGCCACCCACTCATCCAGGTTTTTACCATCAAATAAAATAATTGCATCTGATGGCGGCGCACTGAAGTTTATGCCTGGTGTTATTGTTTTGGGGACAGGTGTATAATATTCCGTTTCCTCAGGTTTGGTTTGCGCCGTGCATATACCGGCAATGGCCAGCGCAACAACAAACAGGGTGAATTTTTTATGCATTGGGGTTGATTAAATAATGAAAATATATTGGTGGGCGTCTTTCGGCGGAGACGCAAAGCATCACGTATCTACAGAATCATCACAATTCGCGTAACCATATATTCCGGTAACTGATGGGCTCGCTGGGGTCTCCGTGCGATTGTAATTTAATAGGTGCGGCACCGTGTTTTTTATATGATGGGTTACCAATGTATACCGTTTGTCCCTTCAATTCTGTATGGTTCTGCAGCAGAACGCCGTTGTGGATAACCGTTACATAGGCAGGTGTTTTTACCGTGCCATCTTCATTAAAACGGGGAGCATTCCAGAAAATATCATAGGTCTGCCATTCGCCGGGCTTTTTACAGGCATTGGCCATTGGCACCGCCTGTTTGTATACACTACCAGTTTGCCCGTTTACATAGGTGCTGTTATTGTAGCAATCCAGTATCTGAATTTCATATCCTTCGTCGCCGGGGCCTGTAGATGCCAGGAATATGCCGCTGTTGCCACGTGCCTGGCCGGTACCGGTGATATTGGCCGGTATACGCCATTCCAGGTGCAACTGGTAATCTGTAAAAGATTTTTTGGTCTCAATATTACCGGCAGGTTTATTAACTGTGAACACCCCATCTGTCACTGTCCAGGCAGCAGGCGTACCCGGTGTTTTTACAGAAGTCCATTGGTCCAGGTTCTTGCCATCAAACAAGACAATGGCATCGGAAGGTGCGTCTGAAGGCGCGGTACCGGGGCTTACCACTTTGGGTACAGGACTGTAAAATTCAGTTGCTTTGGGATCGCCTTTTGGCTGCTGCGCCATTAGGCCCAAAGCGCTTACACTTGCCAATAAAAACGCTGAGATGATTTTATTTTTCATATTAAAAATTATTGGGTGGAGAATAGCAGGTGCGCTGCTGTAATTGAAAATTACTACACTGTTGGCAGTTTATAGCCGTTATGGTATTCCTTCAGTAAATACTCTTTGTTGATAGCCTCGTCTGTAAAGCGCTCTTTGATACCATCCCATACCAGTTTCTTTCCGCTTCTGAAAGCAATATTACCCATTTGTGCCACGGTAGCCACATGTGCCCCGGCCTGTATAGAACAATGAAGGTCTTCTGTCCTGCGCGATTTCACCACGCTTACAAAATTTTCCCAGTGCTTATCCAGTCCATTGTCAGAGGGTTTTTCAAATGGCTTGCTCACTTTACTCTTGCTTTGTCTTTCTTCAATTACTTCCCAGCCACCACGATTTAATATCAGTGTTCCATTATTACCAATATATGCAATACCATGATCCTTGTTGTAAGAACCGTTAT
>JANPGT010000142.1:0-9600 GCA_031424135.1 Chitinophagaceae bacterium | reverse complement strand
AATACGGTTCGTGAGCTGTCCAACCACGCTTACGAAACCCAGGCATTGCGCAGCCTTGGTCATGAAGTGTACTCTCCCGGCAAAGGGGGTGGCTTTAGCTGGTTGCAGGAGCACCTGGGCGACGACTATATAGGTGCATGGTTTGTCCCGGAATTAAAAGATGCGGCCATCATCAACAGTGGAATGAACCGCTGGCACAACTATTATGTAGAAGGAATGAACTGGCTGGTGCAAAACGTGGGTATAGATGGTGTTTACCTGGATGATGTGGCTTTTGACCGCATCACCATGAAACGCATCAAACGCGTTCTTACCAGAGACAATCATCCCGGTATCATTGATCTGCATTCTGCCAACCAATTTAATAAAAGCGATGGATTTAACAACAGTGCCATCCTGTACATGGAGCATTTTCCGTACCTGAACCGCCTGTGGTTTGGTGAGTATTTTGATTACGAAAACAATGACCCCGGATTCTTTTTAACAGAAGTAAGCGGTATTCCTTTTGGACTGATGGGCGAAATGCTGCAGGGCGATGGCAATCAGTGGAGGGGCATGTTATACGGTATGACCAGCCGCCTTGGCTGGAGCGATAAAAGCGATCCTTCTCCGCTCTGGAAATTATGGAATGAGGTGGGTATGGAAGGCACTGAAATGCTTGGCTACTGGAGCAGCCACTGTCCTGTGACTACCGGTAACAGCAAAGTGCCCGCCACGGTGTACCGCAAAAAAGGCATGGCGCTGATTGCACTGGCCAGTTGGGCGGATAGTAGTGTGCAGGTGCAATTAAAAATAGACTGGAAGGCCCTGGGGATGGACGAAAATAAAGTTCGGATTACTGCCCCGGAAATAGCCAATTTTCAGGCACAGCACAACTATTTAAAAGAGGAAGGCATAACGGTACAAAAGAACCGGGGATGTTTATTGTTACTGCGCGAACAATAGCATCATCCCATTCCCTGTTGTATGCTTTCCGGCAACAGGGGGAATTTTTCTTAACACAGGCATTCTAATCCGGTTCAATTAAGTACATTACTGAATAAACTGCTATAGCGAATGCCCCGCCTGCCATTACGCCTAAGGAAACAACATTTTATTACACTGCTGCTGATGGTATCAGTTTGGGCAGGTGTGCTGCTCTGTTCGGGATACAGCAATGCTGTTAGCAGGAAAAACGCAGTGTCTGGTAATTTTTCAGATACAGCCTATGCAGGTGCCGCTGCCTGCGTTAATTGCCACAAAGCCGTGTACGATAGTTTTACGGGTACGGCCCATTACCTTACCTCCCGCCCCGCTGCTGCAGGGTTTATCAAGGGTAGTTTTGAAGCTGGCCAGAACCAGTTCACCTATAATCCCTTTATGAATGTACAGCTGGAGAAAAAAGATAGTGTATTTTTTCAGACGGTATACATTAATGGGGCAGCTTCTCACAGCGAGCAAATAGATATTGTTATAGGCTCCGGAACAAAAGGACAAACCTATTTATACTGGAAAGAGAATTTGCTCTACCAGTTACCCGTCTCTTATTATGTGCCGGGCAAAACCTGGTGTAACAGTCCCGGCTATCCCGCCGGTATGCCCCGCTTCAACCGGCTTATTCCTGCAAGATGTATTGAATGCCATGGTTCAAATGCAGTCATTGAAGACGCAGGCAACAACGTAAATTATTTTGATAAAAAAACCATTGTATACGGGGTGGATTGTGAACGCTGCCATGGTCCTTCCGCGGATCATGCAGCTTACCATACAGCGCACCCAAAGGAAAAGAAGGCTAAATTCATACTTGATCAGCAAAGCCTTGGCCGGCAACAAAACCTGGATTTGTGCGCACTTTGCCATTCGGGTATCCGAACCCAGGTAACACCTGCTTTTACGTATAAAGCCGGTGACCGCCTGGAAGATTTCTCGCTGCCAAAATACAATGCAGACAGTGCAGCCAGCCTGGATGTGCATGGCAACCAGTATGGATTACTCACTTCCAGTAAATGTTTTAAGAGCAGCCAGATGACCTGCTCTTCCTGCCACAATGTGCATGGCAGGGAAATGGACGCGCCAGCTTTGTTTTCGCAGCGCTGCATCAGTTGTCATAACAGCAGCGCACAAGTGGAATGCAAAGTAAAGCCAGCGGCTGGTATGGTGCTCAGTGAGAACTGTATTGATTGTCACATGCCATCTTTGCCGTCAAAAGCTATTTTTTTACAAACGGCGGATCCTTCAAAGTCTACTGCAGATTTGGTACGTACACACCGCGTGGCCATTTACCCGGAAGCAGTAAAAGAATTTATCAGGCGGGCCAAAAGCAAACGAAAGGATGGATAACATTCCGACATCAGCACATTAATTAAATTAACATTCAGATGAAACCAGCTTCTCCATTGGCACCGGCCCAACAACCATTAACAGACAGAAGATTGTTTATTGCACAAATGCTGAAAGCCTCGCTGGCTTCCGCCTTTGTACTTTCTGCAGGCAATACCAGCGCAGGCACATTTTTCGCCGGTAAAAAAACGTATACTGTGGGCGATATAATGGACCTGGTGCTGAAAGAGATACCCGGGGCGCCCTATGCCCAGACAGTAGACACTTTAAAGAGCGGTAACAGGGAGATGGTGGTCACCGGCATCATTACCACTATGTTTGCTACAGTGGATATTATTCACCAGGCTATACAGAAAAAGGCCAATTTTATCATTGCCCACGAACCCACTTTTTATAACCATACCGATGATGTTAACTGGGTTTCTCCCAATCATATTGTTCAGCAAAAAAGGGAACTGCTGGATCAGCATAAAATCACTGTGTGGCGCCTGCACGATTATCTGCATTCTTTTGTGCCCGACAGTGTTCAATATGGCGTAGTGCAAAAGGCCGGATGGCTGTCTTATTATCAACCAGGCAATGCCGTTATTAGTTTACCCCCTGTTTCGCTCGGCAACCTGGCCGCGCACCTGAAAAAGCAACTGGGCATAGCGCAGGTAAGGGTGATTGGCAACCTGTCTCAGCAATGCAAACGTATAGCCTTATTACCCGGCGCCAGCGGCGGGCAGTCGCATATAACAATGGTAGAAAAAGAACGTCCAGATGTGCTGGTGGTAGGAGAAGTACATGAATGGGAAACGGCGGAATACATCCGGGATACACAGCAATTGGGTGAAAAAACTGCGCTGATTATACTGGGGCACAGCGTAAGCGAAGAGCCTGGACTGCAGTGGCTGCAAGGCTGGTTGCAACCCCGGCTGAACGGGCTGCCGGTAGCCCATATTAGTTCCGGCAATCCGTTTGCCTGGGTATAATACCGTTTTGCCTGCTGTTGTGTATTTTAAAATTGTATAATTTGTACTGCATAAAATTGTTTGCATATGAAAAATAACCGTAGAAAATTTTTAGCCGATGCTGCCAAAGCAACATTGGTGTTTACCATTGTACCACGCTTTGTGCTGGGGGGAAGAGGTTACCTGGCGCCAAGTGATAAAATAAATCTTGGTTTTATTGGCACTGGCAAACAGGGGCGGGGTCTGCTCCGTTCCTTTGCAGACAAAACACAGGTGATTGCCGGCGCAGATGCAGATACAAAAAAACTGGCCCTGTTTCAATCAATGGCAGAAAAAGCCTACGCAGCAGCAGCTGGCAAAAATGAATACAAAGGCTTTAAAGGGTACACAGACTTCCGCGAATTGTTGCAGCGTAAAGACATCGATGCAGTAGTAATTGCTACGCCCGATCACTGGCATGCGGTGCAAACAGTAATGGCGGCCAATGCAGGTAAACATGTGTATTGCGAGAAACCACTGGCGCATTCTATAGAAGAGGGAAGGGCCATGGTGGATGCCATGAAGAAAAACAAGCTGGTATTGCAAACCGGCAGTATGCAGCGTTCCTGGAAAAATTTCAGGCAGGCTTGTGAACTGGTGCGCAACGGCTACATAGGAACCATTAAAGAAGTACTGGTGAATGTAGGCGATGCAGCTGTGCCATGCGACCTAACTGCGGCCCCCGCGCCTGCTTATCTTAACTGGGAGGCTTGGGTAGGGCCAGCCCCTTCAAGGCCGTATAATGAAGTGCTCTCTCCGCCGGTTGAACAGGATGTCTTCCCTAACTGGCGTTTGTACAAAGAGTATGGCGGCGGTGCAGTGAGTGATTGGGGTGCCCATATGTTTGATATTGCCCAATGGGGACTGGGTATGGACAAAACCGGTCCCGTGAAATTTTTGCCACCGGAAGGCAATGCATTGAAAGGCCTGGTAATGGTATACGAAAATGGCATACAAATGAAACATGAAGATTTTGGGAGGGGCTATGGCGTTAGGTTTATCGGCGAAAAAGGTAAGATTGATATCAGCAGGGATTACCTGGACAGCGACCCGGCGTCCATTGTTACGGCCACTATTCAACCCAATGAAATCCATTTGTACAACAGTCCGGACCATTATACAGACTGGCTGGACTGTATAAAAACGGGCAAATCGCCCATCTGCGATGCCGAAACCGGGCACCGTACCAGCAGTGTTTGCTGCCTGGCCAATATTGCCTACTGGCTGCGGAAGCCGCTGGAATGGGATCCTGTGAAAGAAAAGATTACCAATAACGAAGAAGCACAGCGGTTAACAAAAGCAAGTATAAGGGCTCCCTGGAAACTGGTATAAAGATGCTTCTACTCACCCATCTGCATAAAAAAATACACCTGCCATGGGCGGGTGTATTTTTTAGTATTCATTTGTTGTGAGGGACTTTCAGGTAAAGCAGGATGCAGGGGTTTAGCATCCTGGTTTTACGGTGTTATTTTAAAAAGGCGGATTATTTACAACCCGCCTTTTTCTCAAGATTTACCTGTAGCGGAAGGTAAACGGTGATTATAATTTGTTTACAACGATTTCTTCAGTAAAGCTGCGTGTTTTGTTGATTTTGTACACTTCAGATTTGTTTGATTTTTTAGACCTTACTTCAACGCTCATTGCGTTTTCAGCGCCGTCTTCAGTGCTCAACTGGAAATTTTTAGTGATGTTGATGCCTTTCAGTTTACCTGAATACAATACATTGTTCTGCTCGTCGCGGAAGGTAACGATGTACTCGTCTTCTTCTGTATTGTTAACGTTCAGCTGGAAAACCGGCTGATCTTCGATGTTACCGATGAATTTCAGATCAATACCTGATTTTGGTTTTACTTCTTCGTTGGCCATTACATTGCTGGTAGAAGCTACTGATAAAGCTGCGAATAAAGCGATTGCGAGTGTTTTGTAGTTTTTCATGACTTGTAGTTTGATAGATGAATAATGATTAAAAAAATTTATAAATAAAATTGAAAAAAGACTTAATATGCTTTTCAAAAAGGCTGAAATCGTGTAGAGTAGTATGAGCAAGCAAAAGGAAGTATGAGCAAACAAAAGGAAGTATGGGGCAACGGCTCTTTTAAATTCTTACACCAGAGCTGGTGTGTTTGTTTTCATTTCTAACGCAAACATACAACGGGGTATTGCAGCGCACAAATCAATAAAAGGCTGGTTTTAGTATGCTAAAACAGTGGGGTGTTTAATGAAAGCCTTGCCAGTAAAGGGTTTTAACAAAACGTTGGAATGATGTCCAAACGCTGTATGAACAAATGATTAACCCCAAAAAATTTACAATTAAGTAGTTATTCCAACGCAATAACGGATAAACATGTACTATAAAAATGCCGGGGCGCGGGAAAATGTCCTTTTTTGGGAGCAGTTTCCCTGGGGGCACTTAAAAAGATAGTTTTTTACCCTGGGCAGGGAAGAGTAAGCGCACCCGGGCTTTATTTAATTGTACTAATTGTTTTTTTATCAGTGCTTCACGCTGGTCGCCCGGCTTTTCATGGGTTATTACCACTGGGAAATTTCTCAATGCTGCTGCGCCGGCTAAATGGCCAAGTGTTTCCAGTTCCTTCATCAGCAGCCGGGGGGTAAGATGGCCAAATAATAATTTGTCTGGTTGGGCATTGTCAAACGACACTTCAATAAAAATAGCTTTCAGCTTTTTTTCTTTCACCAGTGGAGCTACCTGTTCCCAGAGCTGATGCAGATTACCAGAATGTTCAATAGTGTCAGCACCTGTATCTCCCAGGTATAACAGGTAAGCACCAGCGTTTTTCACCAAAAAAGCGGTGCTTGTATAGGGATTGGCATGGCTGAGCGGAAAAGCCGTAACGCTAAGTTCAGTTTGATCCAGTGCAGATTCTTCTCCCGGCTGCAGCAACTTGTAATGGTATTTGTTCAGCTGGGGTTTTTCACCATCGTCTGCAAAATTGGCCCAGCTTTTCCAGCTGAAATACTTTTCTTTCAGCACTTCAGCGCAAAAGGGCAATACATAAATATTCTTAACGGTGTCTTCCGGCGAATTAATAATCAATCCCGCTACATGGTCAAGGTGCGGATGAGAAATCAAGTATCCTTTAATATTGTTTTTCAGTACGGCATTCACGCTGCCCCGGAAAATACCTGCATCAATGGCCTTTTGTATGCCGTGGTGCACGGTGCCTGCATCCAGGCACACATAAGCACTGCTGCCTGCAGCAGCTACCATGTAGGAAGAAAGATTGCTTTCATCGCTGCCGCCTTTAACACCCAGCGGCACTACCGTAAAAGATGCTTTGAAGGAAGTTGGCGGCTGTGCGGAAACAAGCTGCGGTGTGCATATAAAAGCCAGTAGTAATTTTTCCCAGTAATTCATGCAATAAATATAAATGAATTGCATTTACTAAACGGCTGAGCCGTTGTTGGCGGTATTGTTTTTCCGGAACTTCCTGAGGATGGCAAAAGAAATAATTACCCAGGCAAATCCCAGGCAGAAGCCCCCAATTACATCAGTGGCGTAGTGCACATTCAGCACAATCCGGCTAAGGCCAATCAGCACTGCGCATAGTAACAGCAATGCAGTCAGCAGGTTTTTGGGAACAGCAGCCAGTTTTTCCTTCCTCAGCAGATAAATCAGGATACTGCAGAAAATAAAAGAAGACAGCGCATGGCCACTTGGGAAGCTATAACCCGAAATGCCCTGCAGGATAGGCAGCTGCGGACGATGCCTGTGAAAAAATTGTTTCAGCCCAAACATCAGGGCCGTGCTGCTGATACCAATCACCGCAATTTCAATGGCAGTTTGGTAACTTTTCGCTGCTATATATCGCACTATCACCACAATATAAGCCGGTAGCAGGAAAGTGCTTGACCCAAAAAAAGTAATGATTTTCATTGCAGCAATAAATCTTGCAGAAGCGTGTGCCGCAAAAAAACGGATAACAGACTGGTCAAAGACATCTTCGCGCTCATACACGGCCTCGTGTACAATAAAAGAAAATACCAGCAGTGACAGCAGGAAGGCGACAGCAATCGCCAGTATTTCTACAGGTACACGTGTCAGTAAGTTTTGTAGTTTTTCCTTCATCTTGTAGTTGATAATTTGCTGTCTTTTATTTAGCGCTCCACCTGAACCACCTGATGCCCAGGGCAGAAAATACCGATGCGTAGCCAATGCTTACCAGCAGCGCTTCAGTACTGTGTTTGCTCCAGGTTTCCGGCTGCATGCCCGCAGAAAGTATATGCTTTACGGTACCATAGGGCGACCATTTCACGGCATTGCCTACTTTATCGCCCAGGGCGCCCAGTTCTGCAAACATGCCCACCATAATAAATACAAAATAGACAAGGCGGGTAACCGCATTCACCGTTTCTGCATTTTTAATCAATCCCACAATAGCCTGACCCAGTCCCAGATACAGCGCGCCGCCCACAAATGCCATGGCAAAACCAATTGCATAACCTGCAGGGCTGAGGCTGATATGGTCAACAAAATAGCCCGCTATAAAAACGCCTGTAGTTACCAGTGAGATCATCGCCAGCTGCACCGTAAGCCTGCTCACCATAATAGACCAGGCGGTGAGCGGGGCCACCCGCAGCCGCTGAAAAATGCCCTTATCACGGTCACGGGCAATGGAAGTAGAATAACCCATCAGGCCAATGGCATTTAGGCCAATGGTTATACAGTTCGACAAAACAAAGGCCCCACCCAGTTTATCTACCAGCCCTTGCCAGGAAATAAGTATAATGACGGGAATCAACAATATCAATACCACGGATCTGCGGTTGCGCCACTGGGTGGTAAAATCTGCCCGCAGCAAAGCAGTCAATACGGTTTTGTTGGACGGTATGATGGTGGTGCTCATGGTAGGTGTTTTTTACGAACGGATACTGCGGCCGGTAAGACCAATAAAAACATCTTCCAGCGTTATTTTACCCCTGCGGGAAGCGCTGATGACTTCGGGGTCATTGCGGTGCTTTTCTACAAGCACCGCCGGTGTGTCAATGGCAATGATGCTGCCGTGATCAATAATGGCAATGCGGTCACAAACTGCTTCTGCTTCTTCCATAGAATGGGTGGTTAACAAAATGCCGTGGTGGTTATCTCGGAGGGCCTCCATTCTTTCCCAGAGCTGGCGCCTCGATTGAGGATCCAACCCGGTAGTGGGTTCGTCCAGCAAGACCAATTGCGGGTTGTGTATCATGGCAATTACCAGTGATACCCGTTGCTGCTGCCCGCCGGAAAGTTGCCCAAAACGTTTTTTGGCAGCGTCTTCCAGTTTGATGGATACCAGTATTTCCTGCAGTCTTTCTTTTGTAAGTGGCACCCCATGAATGCCTGCAAACAATTGCAGGATCTCTGATACGCTGAGCTCGGGCTGAAAATTGGTAGCCTGCAACTGCACACCCAGGTTGGCGCGTGCATGCAGGGGTTGATCTTTAACATTGTATCCTGCAACCGTAATAATGCCTGATTGTGGCTGCAACAGGCCCTCCACGGCGCTCAGGGTACTTGTTTTACCGGCGCCATTGGGCCCCAGTAAACCAAAAATTTCTCCCGCACTCACATCAAAAGAAACATTGTTAACGGCCTGGAAAGCGCCATAGCTGATGTGCAGGCCTTCTACCCGCAATACGGTATGTGTAGCTTTTGTTGTCATTATTCGGGGATTGGATTCAGTTCGGTTGGTTAAAAAATATCCTTTGTGCAGCCCCCTTACGGCATCGCTGCGGTCATCAAATATAGACCACGTTAAGGAAAATATTTTTTTAAACTTCGGACAAAATCCATGCAGGTGCAGTAACATTGCAGGCCGGATTTTTTTTCTTATTAAAGTGTGCTATATGCAAAGTGCTTCTTTTCAATTTGGGGACGAATTACCCTGGGAAGATTTGAACAATGGCCTGAAGCGCCAACTGTTTGGCTATGATGACAGGGTGATGATGCTCAAAATAAAATTCGAAAAGGGTGCCATTGGCAGCCTGCACCATCATCCGCATAGCCAGGTTACCTATATAGAAAGCGGGGTGTTTGATATGACGATTGATGGCATCACCAAAAGAATTCAAACCGGTGACGGCTATTATGTACCTCCGCATGCATTACATGGTATTGTTTGTATTGAAGCGGGCATGCTGATAGATGTGTTTAGTCCGCACCGGGAAGATTTCCTGGGCTAAGAGAACAAGGAGAAAAGGAGGCTTACGCAGGCCAGTAAAAATGGCGCAAAGGGCCAGCAGAGAAAAAGAGAAGCAATGGTTTTTTGCCAATATGTTTTTTGCATCTGCC
>JANPGT010000141.1:0-2201 GCA_031424135.1 Chitinophagaceae bacterium | reverse complement strand
CGTTGTACCGGTGATATGTTCCCTGAAATCTGCTTTTGCATCTGTAAGAACGGGGGTTACTTTCCAGTATTCTTTCAGTAAAATACGTGCCAGCCTTACAGAGGTGCGGCTCTGGTAATCCAGCAATACTTCTGCAGCCTGTTCTATGGGCACATCGCTGAACAGGCAGACTGAAGCCACTGCCCCGTCGGCACCAATGCAATAGTCGCCAAAAATATGATGTTCCGCTAATCGGGGTATGATGGCTACGGGCACCAGGCCCAGATCTATTTCATCGTTCAGCAGCATGCCTGCTATGCTGGCAGGATAATCCTGCACTATCTCCAGCCTGTCTTTCAGCTGTCCCTGTTCAAAACCATATATCAATGGCCGGGTGTTTAAGTAACTTACTGCTCCTGCTTTTATTATACGCATCTTTTCTTGTTACCGGCCCCATAGCAGTAATACAGATGAACGAAATGCTACGCCTTTCCGAACGCCAGCCCTAAAAATTCATTCTGGCGGGGGATTGATTCCGTGCGTATAACGATGCCTCACAGCATTACCGCCTGTACCCATATAATATCACTGCTATTCACCAGAATTGGTTTAATTTTGGGCACAAATATAAGTTACCTGAACAGAATACTTAAATACACCGCATGGAACTCAATTCTCTTACCGCATTATCCCCTATTGATGGCCGCTACCGCAGGCAGGTGCAGCACCTGGCCGATTATTTCTCTGAATATGCGCTGATAAAATACCGGGTATTGGTGGAAATTGAGTATTATCTCTTCCTGGCCGATAAAAAATTCTTTACGCTTTCTGCCAAATCAAGAAAGTCTTTGCAGGAAATAGCCGCAGGTTTCTCTATTGAAGATGCCAATGAAATAAAGACCATCGAAAAAACTACCAACCACGATGTAAAAGCGGTAGAATATTTTATAAAAATAAAGCTGGATGCACTGGGCCTGGGCGATGAAAAAGAGTGGGTACATTTTGGATTAACCAGCCAGGACATTAACAATACTTCTGTGCCCCTGTTATGGAAGCATGCTGTGGAGTGCGAATACCTGCCCGCCATACTAAATCTTAACCGTGAGCTGGGTATTTTGGCCGAGCAATGGTTGAATACACCGATGCTGGCGCGTACGCACGGTCAGCCTGCAAGTCCTACCCGCCTTGGCAAAGAAATCATGGTATTTGTAGAGCGGCTGCAGAACCAGGTGGAGCAGTTTATCAATATTCCTTTCACTGCTAAATTTGGTGGCGCTACCGGTAATTTTAATGCCCATCATGTAGCATTCCCCAAGAAAGACTGGATTGCACTGGGCAACCAGTTTGTAGAAAAAACGCTTGGCCTCAGCCGTCAGCAGTTTACCACGCAGATAGAACATTACGATAACCTGGCCGCCCATTTCGACGCCATGAAACGCATCAATAATATTTTGATCGATTTCAGCCGCGATGTATGGAGTTATGTATCGATGGATTATTTCAAACAAAAAATAAAAAAAGGAGAAGTTGGTTCCTCGGCAATGCCGCATAAAGTAAACCCCATTGATTTTGAAAACGCAGAAGGCAATCTTGGCCTGGCCAATGCATTGCTGGAGCATCTTTCTGCAAAACTGCCGGTATCAAGGCTGCAGCGCGACCTGACGGATTCTACCGTACTGAGAAATATCGGCGTACCCTTTGCGCATACCATTATTGCCATTAAATCAATAGAAAAAGGATTGAGCAAACTGGTGCTGAATGAAAAGAAGCTGGATGATGACCTGGAGAATAACTGGGCAGTAGTGGCAGAAGCCATTCAGACCATCCTGCGCAGGGAAAACTACCCCAACCCCTATGAGGCTTTAAAAGACCTTACACGGGGCAATGGCACCATTAACAAAGCCAGCATCCACCAGTTTGTAGACGGGTTGCAGGTAGCCGCCACCGTTAAAAAAGAGCTAAAAAAAATAACCCCGCAAAATTATACGGGGGTGTAAGCAACAAACTAATACTAAAGGGTTATTTCATCTCCTTATGTATCTCTGAAGTAAAGTGAAAAGTGAAATCAGGGTTATTGGTGCGCATACAACCCTGTATCGGGAAAAAATTCATTGCTGTAGCGCCGGTTCCGCCGCCTATGAAAGTATAAATAGTACCATCCGTGTCGATACGTCGAATGCGATCTCTTTCCATTATCAGTAGTCTATCTTTGTAATCTATTG
>JANPGT010000140.1:0-1517 GCA_031424135.1 Chitinophagaceae bacterium | reverse complement strand
GCCGCCCGATGTATTGTATCCCAGGAAAGTATACTTCTGCACGCAACCGGCGCACGATACCAGGCTGGGGTTATTGGCACTGGGGCCGGAGGTAGCCGCAGATTTGTCCATGATAACAAATATTTCTTTTCCACCCGGGCCAAAAGCAATATCCCTATACCGGTTATTACTGTCAAAATAACAAACAGTGTCTGCGCCATTGGTGGGAACAACCGCAACTCCTGCAGCGTTTAATCTTGTACGGATAAGCCTGCCCCATTTTAAGCCAGACATCAGCAGCGAATTTTTCCAGTCGGGTATCATGCTGTTATTATACAATCCCATGCCAGACCACCCTTCTGAAGGCCAGCCACTGTTGGCGGGTTGGGTCGTCCAGATATTGTTAATCGTCGCCTGTGTGGTTGGATACCCTGAAAAAAGAGGGTCTTTATAACCTGCACCAATGCCGGCTGCATTGCCAGATTCGCTTACAATAACGGGTAATGAGGAAGAAGGGTAAGAGCCCGCGCTTGAACCGTTGTAATTATTATCAGCTGCATAGCCTATTACCAGCGGGTGACCATAATTTTTTGCCCTTTCAATAATATTTACTTCATCATCACTGTAGGGGCCATGCGAAGAACCATATAAAATATCTCTTACACTATCGTAGGCAAAGCCCTGGTTGTTCCTGATGCCGGTAGCCCACACAGCACTTTGCTTTGCACCGTTGAAGGGATTGTCGTTTGGAATCCATTTGTCCAGCACACCCGCATCGCCATCCGGTTCAAGGTTAAAACGAAGTATCTTGCCTTCATAAATACTGCTGTTTTGTGAATTATTGGACCGGTTCTGGTTACTGAACTGGCCAGCACCCATATCACCCGCTCCGTAAAAAAGATAATCAACACCATTGACCGGCGCAATAATCATGCGTTGTGAATTATGATCGCTGCTGCCCGGCAATGTATCACAAAGAGATACCGGGCTGTCTAACCTTCCCGTAGCAGTATTAAAAGTAAACCGCACAATCCTGTTCTGGAAAAATACACCACCACTGGAAGGAGCAGTGCTGAGATAGCTTCTTATGTAAGATATATACACATATTTTTTGGGAATCGCGGCACTGTAATCCGGATGAATGGCTAACCCCGCAAGACCGCCCTGCGGATTGGTAGGGGAGAAAACAAACTGCAGGTTAAACACAGAATCACTGGCAGGAGTGTTTCCCAACCAGGTGCTCTTAAGACTGATATCAAGTATTTTTCTTTTTGCGCCACCATTGGGATGCAGCTTATACACTGCATATCCCTTTGCCTCAGTAATCCACAGCGAGTCATCAGGTCCATAAGTTATTTCCCAGGGATCATTCAATGCATTTGCAGCAGAAAGGTCTGTCTTCAGGAAAACCTCGTTCATTCTGCCGCCCACGATATTTGTCTGGCCCAGGCCCTGACTGCATATTACAATCAGCAGTACACTTGCAGCGAAGCGGGTTTTCATCATCAGGATATTGGGGTTTAGGATATTTAGGGAAC
>JANPGT010000139.1:0-10656 GCA_031424135.1 Chitinophagaceae bacterium | reverse complement strand
ATGCACGCAGATCGGGTAATCCATTTACTTTTTATTTATGCGCGGGTATTGCCATTGCCAATGGCGTACAATTGTTATTGATTGCAGCAGGCTCCATTGGGTTGATGCCTTTGACGGGCGTGGCCGTGCCGTTTTTGAGCTATGGGAAAATATCGTTAATCATCAACCTGGCCGCCATGGGCCTGGTGGCAGGTATCTCGGCAAGAGAAGGGCAAGCAGTGCAGCAGGAGCATATCCAAAAAAATTATGACCCGGTACTCACTACCGGCATTGTCTTTTTTCTAACGGGTATGCTGGCGCTGGCAGTAAAATTATTTTTTGTGCAGGTGGTAGACCGCGATAAATACATTGTGCAACAGGCAAGGGTAGTCATGCGCAACGGGTTGCCCGTGTACAGTCATAACCCACGTATTGATAAATTGATGCGCCTCCTCGCCGCAGGCAATATCTACGACCGCAAAGGGTTAATTATTGCTGCCAGCGAAAGCAATACCATTGCACAAAACCTGGATACTCTGCAACGCGCCGGCATCAGCAGGCTGCAGCTGGATGAACTGATGCGAAAAAGACTGCACCGCTTCTACCCTTTTGGTGAACAACTGTTTTACTGGACAGGCGATTACAACACGCGTTTGTTCTGGGGACAAAGCAATGGTTATTTCGCAGAAGCCCGCCATCTTACCGCATTAAGGGGCTTTGGCATTGCGCGTGAACTGCAGGACTCTGTACAAACCCTGTACAAACCAGACAGGTTTACAAAACCTTACTGGCAGAGCAGTCAACTGACGCGCTACGACTATACCAGCCTGGTAGATGGACTGAAAGACGGTATCGACAGCAACCGCGCTGCCATCAAAAAAATTACCAATAAAGATCGTACTGTTCACCTCACGGTGGATGCCGCACTACAGGCCGAATTGCAGGACTCATTACGCAACAGCCTGTTTCATAACAAACGGATGGCGGTAGTGGTGCTGGACGCTGTTTCCGGCGATATACTGGCCTCTGCACTGAATCCATTGCCCAACCTGCAATCGCCGGAGCTGCTGGAATTACCTGAAAGAGAAAGAAACCGGCTGGAAACACCGGTAACCGAACGTGATTTGGGCATGACCTATGCTACCGCCCCCGGTTCCACCATTAAAATACTCACTGCCATGGCTGGTTTTAATAAGATAGGGATGGCTGCTGACAAAGTAAAGTACAATGATATTTTTCGTGAAGAAATATTCCGTGACAATGCCAGAGAGCAGGAACCCTTTATTCCCAAAGTACCTTTTGTAGATATGCACGAAGCCATTGTAAACTCCAGCAATATCTTTTTTATACGGCTGGCCAATGAAAACAACCTGGAAGACCAGATGGCAGCGCTCTACCAGGCTACGGGTATGCGGCTGAACCAGCGCGGCGGTTACGATTATAATTACCTGCGCGATGGCCGCAGGCAATCAGCCGACCTGCCGACTGGAGAAGCAAGACTTTGAACAATGACAGGAAATCATATAACAACCCAGCCTACGCGCACACCACAAAACGCTACCGCAGCGATTTCTCCGGACTTGCCTGGGGGCAAAGTGTACTAACGGCTACGCCTGTGTCTATTGCAAGAATGGCCGGCGCCATTGCTAACAACGGGGTATTGCAACCCTCCCGCTATGTGTTGCAGGAAGCAGGTCGGCAGCCTGCATCCGCAGAAGCCATGCGCATCGCCAATGATACTGCTTATGCCGGTTTACTGAAACAATACATGATTGATCAGTCCAGCCGGCCGGGCAAACAAAAAATCCATAATATGATTGTGGCAGGCAAAACAGGTACACCGGAAAGAATTGTACGCGGTAGCAAGCAATCAGATGGCTGGTATGTATTTTTTGCGCCTACGCCGGATAAGACTTCCTGTACCGTTACCTGCATCCGTATTGAAACCGGGCTGAGTTCGGCCAATGCGGTGCTGCTGGGCAATGCGGTGGCCAATATTTTAAAGAAAAGATCCTATATCGCATCATTTTAAAAAACAGTGTATATGAAAAATATATTCAACCGTTTTAAAAAAGGTTTCACAGCTACTGCTGAAACAGCTGCCGATATGTCCCCCGTTGCAGCAACAAACGGTGAACCGCTGTCCTTCATGCCTGCTACGCCTGCGCTGCGCGAAGCCATTACGGGCTTTATCATTCAATGCCTGCAACCCTATGTAGATGAAAAAGGCCTGGCAGTAGCCGGCCTCCATTTCTATATAGTCTGCCCTACCGCCGAACAGGAAGCGGCAGCACAGGTAGCCTTGTATACAGACAGGCCCGGCATGTTTAAAAAAGAGCAGCTGGAGCGAAAGCTGCTGAATCATTTTATACAGCTGGATACCGACTGGTATTTTGAGTGCAACCTGGTGAAAGAAGATCAGCTGCCTGCGCACTGCATACGCAAAGGAAATTTTGGATTGCATGTGGTGCGGCCGGGCGAAAAAACACAACACCATTATTCAAAAGCACAGGTAGAAATACTGGCTGGCCAGGCCGGGCAGGCGGTCTATGAACTGGACCCTAAGCAGCAAACAAAGTTTTATATAGGCAGAACCAATACACCGCAATTACCTTCCGGAAAAATACAGCAGAACGATATTGTTTTCCTGGGCCAGGAAGAACCCGGGTACAATGAACTAACGGGTAGCCCTAACGGCAGGGTGAGCCGCAACCATGCCTATATGCTGTATGATTCCAAAACCGGTTATTGGCTGCTGTACCCCGACAGAGGAGGCCTTCCTGAAAGCGGTAATAAACTGAAAGTACATACCAAAGACGATAAGGTAAAATGGTTGAATATCTATGGGGTATCGCACCGGCTGACCGACGGTGACCAGGTGGAACTGGGTGGTTCTGCCGTATTCCGGTTCCGGGAGTTACCGGTTGAGTAGTTTTTCAAAATATCATCACCGGTATTCGTACAGTTTTACTTTTTGAATTCCAAACTCTTTACCCGCAATTCTTATATGCCGGCCCTGGTGATCCTGGTCGCCATTCATTCGGCGCCCCGGTTGCCAAACACCGTTTACATAGCGGCCTTCATTGGCCTGCAATATACCAACCGACGTATTGACTACTGATGCCGGAGAAAATGTAACCACGATGCCGGTGCCGGCAATGATAAATTCATCTTCACCAGCTTGTATAATCAATCCACCCCCCTGTGGCCAATTCGGCTTTTTGCTTTCGGGCGACCAGCCCAGGGTATAATCATGCGCCACGTTTAGCTTGTATTTACCCATTATTATCTCCTGCTTCAGTACGGTAGAATCCAGCAGTACGCCTTCAATTTTACCCCCTGCCTGAGCCTGGGTTATAACCGGTATCATTTGCGCTAATACTTCGTAGCTTTTTGTAATGGGCTCATCTTTCGGCGAAGGGGTAGATTCAATGGAGAACGGCGAAAAACCAACACCTTTGTAATGCCCGATGGTATAAAAAACTTTCGCGGCATTGTCTGGTTCCGATCTTATCTCCGGTATAAAAAAAGGATTGCCCCTGCGAGTATATTGATCACTGTAGCGCCGGAAATACGGGTTATAAAAATCAGGCGAGAGGAAATCGATGGCGGGTGCAGCCGCCTGCCAGACATCTATTAAATGCTGCAGGGGTCCGGCACTTGGGTACTGACCGGGATCCACATTTTTATAATTCAGTGCCGCGTTTACAAACATCGGGATATTATATGCTTTTTTACCGGCAGCGGCCACTGCCTGGGTGTACAACGCGTAGTGCCAGGCCTGGAATATTTCATCGGTGCCCAGGCCTTTGCCAAACACCTGCTCCCAGTTACCCGCAGTGGTAAAACCCGTTTTTTCCCAAACCTGCCTGAATTCCGGCACCAGGTCATTTTTATGTTTTTGAAGGTAATCCATCAACACAGCGGGCACCTTGCTGTCAAAGGCAAGCCGGGCGGCATCTGTATATTCCCTTGCTTCGGTGAGCATGCCTATTTCATTTTCTACCTGTACCATTATCACGGTATGGGTGGTTTCATCTGTGCTGCTGATATGCTTCATCAAAGCAGTGAACGCGCTGACATCTGCCTGCAGGTTATCTTTGCTGAAAGCCGAAAGAATTTCAAGTCCCCTGCCCTTGCTGTCGCGCGCACGTTCAAATTTTTGAAGGTTGGTTTTTACCCAGGCGGGTGCATAACAACTCATGCTATTTTTCCAGGTACCGAACCATAAGAGTACCAGCTTTAGTTGGTGCTTTCGTGCAGCATCCATCATACTGTCTACCAGCGTAAAATCAAACTCGCCTTCTACGGGCTCCAGCAGCTCCCAATACACTGGCAGGAGGACCGTATTAAGGTGCATAGCCTGCAATGCCGGCCAAATAGGCCGCATATAATTAATGTCTGAAGCACTGGAATTACCCAGCTCTCCGCCCAGCACCAGGAAGGGCTTCTCCTCCACTATTAATTGGGTGACGGCATTGCTGCGCACCAGCCTGGGCAGACGGGCATTTTTCTGCGACAGTGCACTGTTATTGCTGCCAATTAACAGCAGCAACAAAATATGAGAAGGCAGCAAACATTTCATACAGACAATTTTTATAAAGGCAATAAACGCGGCAATTGTAAATTATACGATTTCGCTGTAAACCCGGCCAATTACACTGTTTTTTAAAATACTATCTTTATACACTTACTTAAAAATACATTCCCGGTTTCAAAGAATATAAGCCATGTGTAAATCGATTTTCCTGTTTTCTCTCGCCTGGTGCTGCTATACCG
This sequence comes from Chitinophagaceae bacterium, assembly GCA_031424135.1. Taxonomy (GTDB): domain Bacteria; phylum Bacteroidota; class Bacteroidia; order Chitinophagales; family Chitinophagaceae; genus JACMLD01. The sequence continues at coordinate 5,898 of JANPGT010000139.1, read as the reverse complement.
GCTATGCACAGGTGACACTCCCGCGACTCATCAGGAACGGTATGGTACTGCAGCAGCAAACCCCGCTGCGCATCTGGGGATGGGCAGCCCCGAAAGAAAAAATAAATATCAGGTTCAAAGACAAATCACACCAAACCCAGTCAGACGAAAAAGGCAACTGGCAAATCCTGCTGCCTGCGCAGCAGGCAGGTGGCCCATTTCAGCTGATCATCAGCGCCAGTAACCAGATTGTACTGGACGATATTTTAATTGGTGATGTGTGGCTCTGCAGCGGGCAATCCAATATGGAGCTAACCATGGAGCGGGTAAAGTACAGGTATCCAGAGGAAATGAGTGGCCCCGGCAATACCGCTATCCGGCAATTTACCGTTCCGGATAAATATGATTTTGTAAGTGAACACAACAATGTAGACGGAGGTGACTGGCTGCCGGCAACACCTAAAAACCTGCCGCAATTTGGCGCAGTGGCCTGGTTTTTTGCAAAACAGCTTTATGAAAAATATAAAATTCCCATAGGCCTAATCAATGCGGCGCTGGGTGGTTCGCCTGCAGAAGCATGGATCAGTGAGGCTTCGTTAAAACAATTTCCGGTGTATTACCGGGAGATGCAAAAATTTAAAGACGCCGCGTTGATCAATAGCATCGAAACCCATGATCGCAATGTATCCGGCCAATGGTTTAAAGAACTGAATGCAAAAGATGAGGGATTGACGGGGCATTGGGCAGATCCCGGTTTGGATGAAGCTGCCTGGAAAAAAATAAAAGTACCCGGTTACTGGTCAGCGGCGGAACCGGGCTTTGTTAATGGCGTGGCCTGGTACAGAACATCATTTGAATTACCCGCATCCGTAGCGGGTCTGCCCGCCCGGCTGGAGCTGGGACGGATAATAGATGCAGACTCTGCTTTTATCAATGGGCAGTTTGCAGGTACTACCGGTTACCAGTACCCTCCAAGAAGGTATAACCTGCCCGCAGGTGTTTTGAAAGCAGGCACCAATAGCCTGGTGCTGAGGATTGTGAGCCAGTCGGGCCGCGGCGGCTTTGTGCCAGAAAAGCCCTACCGGCTGATCTCCGGCAACGATACCTTCCGCCTTGACGGCGAATGGAAGTTCCGCGCGGGCGCTTCCATGGAGGCCATGCCTGCGCAAACTTTTGTGCGCTGGAAACCTGGCGGACTGTACAATGCGATGATTGCCCCACTCACCAACACCGCAATAAAAGGCGTAATATGGTACCAGGGAGAATCGAATGCAGATCACCCGGGCGATTACAATGCGTTGATGCAAACGCTGGTGAAGAACTGGAGGGCGATATGGAAAATGCCGGCCCTGCCATTTATCTATACACAGCTTCCCAATTATATGGAAACAGTAACAGCCCCGGGGGAAAGCAATTGGGCAGCCTTGCGGCAGCAGCAATTGAACCTGCTGTCCGTACCCAATACCGCCATGGCCGTAGCCATTGATGCCGGCGAATGGAACGATATTCATCCGGAAAATAAAAAACCAATTGGTGATAGGCTGGCATTACAGGCACGGCGAATAGCATACGGAGAAAAAAATCTTGTTGCTTGTGGTCCCATATATCAATCCATGAAAATAAATGGCAAGACCATTACGCTCAATTTTACCAACACAGGCAGCGGACTCGCCGCAAAAGGCAATACAGAACTCAAACAGTTTGCCATAGCAGGCACAGATGGCAAATATGTTTGGGCGAAAGCGCTTATCAAAGGCAATACTGTGCTGGTTTGGAACGATGCCATTGCCCATCCGGCGTTAGTAAGATATGCCTGGGCTAATAATCCTGAGGGCGCCAACTTGTATAATAAGGAGGGATTACCGGCAGCGCCGTTTGAAGCGGGCAAGTAATAGCATCACTTCCATTGGAGGGAAACTACCACTTCTTAAAATCCTTTATGGGCGGACCGACTCTTTTAAAGCCATGTTCTTCACGCATCGCGTCCTGTTCTGCTTCTGTCATATTTTTAGCAACGCCCTGGCTGAGCTTATTAAAAAATATTTCCATCTTACCCGCAGGTTGAAAAAACATCAGCAGCTTTCCTTCTCCCTCACCTACTTTCGCAAAGCTGTGCGGAACCATGCGTGGTCCAAAAACACTATCTCCCGCTTTTGCCTGGAAAGTAGTATCGCCCACCCTGATAAGAAATTGCCCCTGCAGCACATACCACCATTCATCCTGTGCATAATGAAAATGATGCGAAGGGCCGCCCTCTTTAACACGGGTGGATTCAAATACATAGATGTCACCATCTGTATCTTTAGCAGACACTTTACAATCAAAAGTATCGCCTTCCAGCAGCGAGATACTCTTGTCAATTCTGTCCTTACCGTCGCCTACCATAAACCCGGTGCTGACCCTGAATTTCCTTACTGCTGCTGCAAGTACTCCCATTGGTGCAACCAATATTGCGCCTGCCGATAGAAAAGTTTGTACGAAGCGATTTCTTTTCATGTATAGTATTTACTGTGAAGAAGTATTGTTAAGGCAGGCAAATATATCAGACTATTACAAAGCTGCAATACCATAAACGTGGTATATAATAAGCTGGCCGCTCTTAAGCGTTTTGCTTCAACAGCCAGGACATTTAAGCGCCTACCCGCTTAAATAACGCGGCACACCAAAGAGCGTTCGTCTACAGACGGTTTTATTGTGCAGCGGGACTTGAACCTCACTGGGATACTAAACCGATAATAAACTATTTCTGTATGACGCACTCAAATACCCATTCAGCAGGCAGTGCCCGATCATACGCAATGAACAGGCAGCAGGCATCACTGGTTTCTACCTGCACTTGAGGAACTATCTATCAGGAAGATTACCCCTGCTGTCTTCCCCAAAATTCCCTACATTCAATTTCTAATCATTCAACTGAAAATATATGTTCAAACCATTCAGATGGACTGTACCGGTAGCTTTTATTTTATTGGCGGCGGCCTGCAACCAACCCGCAAAAGATGATAGCGACGATGGCATAGCCGCCATCAGCGCCGATAGCCTGAAGCAGCATATTGCTGTGCTGGCTTCCGATTCCTTTATGGGCCGCAAGCCATTTACCGAAGGAGAAACCCGCACAGTAGCCTACCTGCAGCAGCAGTTTGCGCAGGCCGGACTTGAACCGGGTAACGGCAACAGCTATGTGCAGGATGTACCCATGGTAAACCTGCTGGCCACTGCTGCACCACAGATGCAGGTAAGTTCTGCAACAGGCAGTTTTACGCTGAAGGCATTTAACGATTATATTATCTGGACCGATAAACCGGATTCTGTTGAAAGCCTCGATAAATCTGAACTGGTCTTTGCCGGCTACGGTGTAGTGGCGCCGGAATACCAATGGAACGATTATGCAGGCCTGGATGTAAAAGGCAAAGTGGTGATGGTAATGGTGAATGACCCTGGCTTCTGGGCAGGCGATACCACGCTTTTTAAGGGAAAAGAAATGACTTATTATGGGCGCTGGACTTATAAGTTTGAAGAAGCTGCCCGCCAGGGTGCAAGGGGCTGCCTGATTATTCATAACACCAGGGCTGCCAGCTATCCTTTTGCCGTGCAGCAAAACAATTTCAATACTTCCAGGCTGCAGTTGGACAACCGCGGCAAAGACGTAAAAAACTGCGATGTGATTGGATGGGTGCCGGACAACATCGCCAAGCGCCTGTTTACGGCAGCGGGCTTCGACAGCAGCCTGCTGGCCAAAGCCAACAAGCCCGGGTTTAAAGCCGTTCCGCTGAACCTGCAATTGACCACCAGCATGAAAGTGCAGGCCACCTACAACAAATCTTACAACGTGATTGGTAAAATCACCGGCTCTAAACATCCGGAGCAGGTTATCATTTATTCCGCCCACTGGGATCACCTTGGTATTGGTACCCCTGATGAAACCGGCGATTCTATTTACAATGGTGCGCTGGACAATGCCACCGGCACAGCCGGTCTGTTGGAACTGGCCCGTGCATTTAAAAGTATGAAGACGCCGCCGGAACGAACCATTGTATTCTTATCCGTAACCGCAGAAGAACAGGGACTGCTGGGCTCCGCTTATTATGCACAGAACCCCGTTTACCCGGCTGCCAATACCGTTGCCAATATCAATATTGATGGGCTGGGACCATTTGGTAAAACAAAAGATATTGTGGTGGTGGGGGCCGGTCAATCAGACCTGGAAGATTATTTAAAAGCGGCTACCGAAAAAGACAGCGGATATATTTCTTTTGAAACCCACCCGGAAGCAGGTTATTACTACCGTTCAGACCATTTCAATTTTGCCAAGGCAGGTATACCTGCCCTTTATACAGAGACTGGTATAGATGTAGTGGGAAAAGACACCGCCTATGGAAAGAAACTGCAGAACGAATACACTACCAAAAACTACCATCGTCCTTCCGATAAATTCCTGCCCGCTGACTGGACTATGGAAGGTGGCGTGCATGACCTGCATTTACTTTTCCGTGTAGGCAGGCGCCTGGCTTTTGAAGAAACCATGCCTCAGTGGAAAGCCGGTTCTGAATTCAAAGCGGCGCGGGAGAAAACAAAAGGGCTGCCATAGCATATTGCCATCTCAACAAATGAAGATGGGTTGTGTAAAAAATTCCCCCGTGCTATCAAGCATACACAGTAGTTAGTTATTTTGTATAGCAAAATACACAGTTAGATAGTTTGGTCTAAGTTGTATGCGCCTGAAGATGCGTGGCACCGGATTTGAGATTAGTAAACCGTAGATTTCATTGGTTACGTAATTAACCTTTGGTTTTCATAGGATATTGGATTAACCGGACCGGATTTCTATCCGGTCTTCTTTTTGCCCTTTCGGTTACATACAGCAGCGCAGGCCAGCGTCAAAAATTACGCTTCGTTCCAGGTTGGTGTAGTTTTCAATGGCAACAAAAAACTAAACTCACTTCCCTTTCCAGGCTGGCTATTGATTTTAAGACTGCTGTTGTTCCTGCCAAGAAAATCCCTGCATAATAATAACCCCAGTCCGGTTCCGGGTTCATGCGCCGTACCGTTGGTAGTGAAATAATTATTTTGCTGTATTTTTTCCAGGTTTTCGGGATGTATGCCATGCCCCTTGTCCGTAACATATATTTCAGCGCTCCCCTCTATCTTCCTGGCGCCGATAACCACTTCGCCATTTGCAGGTGTAAATTTTATAGCGTTTGATAATAAATTTCTGAGCACCAGCTCAATCATGTTTTTATCGGCCAGCGCAGAAAATTCTTCCACACATTCAATGTGGATGACAATCTGCTTTGCTTCGGCCTGTAAAGACAACAAACGGGCAGTTTCGCCAATGGTGGCCGCAAGCGGCAGTGGCTGAATAACAGCCCCCTCCGACTGCATCTGCGACCTGGCCCATTGCAGCAGGTTTTCCATTAGTCCCGTTGTGTAATTCAGGTTATTAATCATATCGGGCAGCATGGCCTTGATTTCTTTCGCAGGCATTTTCTGCTGGTGCATCGTCCTGAAAATACTGCGCAGGCTGTACATCGGTGTCTTCAGGTCATGGGCTATTACAGAAAACAGTTTATTTTTCAGGTTATTCAATTCTGTCAGCTCCTCTGTCTGACGCTGCAGCACAAGTGAATTGTCCGCCAGCTCCTTTGTTTTGGCCAGCACACTGGCTTGGTAGCCCACATTTTCTTTCTTAATCAGGAAAAATCCGTAGAAGATAAAAACAATGCCCGCCAGCTGATTAATAATATATAAAAACATGCTGGATGATTCCAACTGGAAACGGTGATCTTTCCCCATAATGGCCAGCATAAAATAGCTAATCATGCTGAGCGACACGGAAAAAAGCATATGACTGATACGCTGCAGGAAAAATACTGACAGAATACCGTAAAGAATAAAAAACAACTCGTTTCCCATATTGAT
>JANPGT010000138.1:0-4531 GCA_031424135.1 Chitinophagaceae bacterium | reverse complement strand
GTAGCTCCTTAAAAAAGAAAAACCCCATAAGGGCTAAAGCAGATGAATCATAAAAGAATCATCCCATAAAAACTACCGCCTAGTACATAAGCGGGTTATATCACTATTGTTGAAACAACATTGGTATACAATACCTGGCCTTTTGAGCCGGCTGCACCAATTTTAAAACTATAGGTATTGCCGGGTGTAAGACCAGTAATGGTAAAATACGGTAATGAATTAACCGCAACGAACCAGGCTTCGTTGCTCATGGTAGAAAGACCATAGAGAAACAAATAGGTTTTTGCATTGGGTACCGTATTCACGTACAGCAGTACTTCGCCGGAATGATTACCGGGTTGCACGGTAAAGTTTTCAGGCGGGGTGAGCGGTCTTGCCATATTGCTTTCGGTATTCAGCGCAAATCCTGAACTTGCCAGGATGGAGCGGTCAGCTTTGGCAGTATAACTGCAATGGCTGGCCAGGCTGATAAGCAAAAGCTCCAGGTTTTGGCGGCACTTGTTTTTAATGGCCACTTTTACCTTGTCCCTTGTTTTTGCCAGTGCCAGCGCGTCTGAAAACAGTTTAATGCTGTTGTTCAGATCTGCCAGTGCAGGTGTGGGTTCAGGAAAATTTGCGTTGCCGGTCATAGCGGCAGCAATGGCCAGGGCCTGGCCTTCCAGTTGATCGTCACTGAGCCTTCTAAAGCCCAGTATAATTTTAGATGTTTTCATAATTTGTAATTTGGCCTCCCCCCCAGCCCCCTCCAAAAGAGGGGGAGTAGAATCCGTTTTAGTTTTTGAGGATCCGTTCTTTAAATAAGTTTGGGGCATCAGCCGTTGTTTTTAAATTGTTTTTAAATAATTGTTTGTTTTTGGCCTACCCCAACCCCTCCGGTGGAGGGGAGAAGAATCCGTTTTTATTTTTTGAGGATCCGTTCTTTAATAAGTTAGGGGCTTCAGCCATTTTGTTTTTAAATTGTTTTTAATAATTGTTTGTTTTTGGCCTACCCCAACCCCTCACCTCATCCGCCCTCCGGGCACCTTCTCCAAACTGGAGAAGGAAATCGGAAATGACGCTAATGGAGAGGGAGAAGAATCCGTTTTTAGTTTTTGAGGATCCGTTCTTGAATCAGTTTGGGGCATCAGCCATTTTGTTTTTTAAAATTGTTTTTTGTTTTTGTTTTGTTTTTAATAATTGTTTGTGCCGGTATTTTACCGGCAAGTTTTGATAATACCTAACAAAGGGGAATCGCGTAGTGGCCAGCTACAGTGAAGCCCTGCTTGTTGCAGGTAGCTGCCGTATTGTAAATTTTGACTTACTGGTTTATCTACCAGTGATTGTGCTGTTATAAGCGTGTTCCGTGTGGAGAAATCTTTCTGAATCTGTTCGCCCTGGTGCGGTGTCTCACCGACCAGTAATTTTTTTGAGACTGAGATGATAAATCCTGTTGGAAGTTATTGTATAAAGTCCATCTACAAAACCGGTAGCACCGGCGGTCAAATGTGAAGAAGAAAAAACCCGAATCAGCTGCGTCCGGGAGGAACGCCATTACAAATGACCTGTAATTTTCACTACAAAGATATAATCAATTTTTCCATACTTCAACGCTTTTGCGCAAAAATATTTTCAAAATTTTATAAAAAGGTCTTTTTTGTTGAGATTGAAATAGTTAGTAAAAAACATTGTTGGCGCAACAATCTGCGCCTGCACTTTGCAAGACAGATGTTGGTCATTGTACCATTGTTTTTTCATTTTTGCAGTAAGACATGGATGCACTACACAATGTAAAATGGTTATAACAAACAGGAGAAGGTCTTAGTACGATTGCTTTCTACTATTGCAGTGAGATGTTGAAGCACTACATAATGTAAAATGGTTATAACAATGAGGAAAGGGTCATTGCACGATTGTTTTTTTGCTTTGCAAGTGAGATGTTGAGGCACTGCACAATGTAAAAACGCTTTTGAATTAGCAATGCCGCGCTGGAAACTTTCCATCAGTATATAACCCGTGCTTCTTCCGCCAGCAGGTTGTTTTACCAATATTTTTCCCCCTGGGGCGCCTTCACCTACCGGAATCAATCACCCTGTTGGCGGGTGAGCGCGACCAGAGATGGCAGGATCCTCTTCCTAACCTTTTTAAGGGCATAGCAACCAAGGTGCTATGCTGGCAATTTTTTGTGCGCCGAATAAGAAACCTATTCGGCTCATAATTTTGTTTATATTTGAGCCGAATATCTGAAATAATCGGCTCATGGCAAAATATAACTGGCAACAAAAGGACTGGCCCCGGTTTAAGTTCTCGCTCAACGGAATAGAGGACGATTTACTCAGCTTCTCCAGGAAGCTGGGACGGGTATCGGGTGTCTTGGATGCACTCCCGGAGGATACAAAACAGGAAGCTATTGTTGATATTATACTTACAGAGGCCATCAAGACTTCAGAGATAGAAGGCGAATTTCCCACCCGAAAAGATGTGCTATCCTCCATTCGCAAGAACCTGGGCCTGCATTACAGCCCTGAGTATATCAGGGACAAGTCTGCGGCCGGTTTGGGTGAGCTGATGATTGATGTTCGTAACACATTTAAAGAACCGCTCACAAATAAGAAACTATTTCAATGGCACAGGTTACTACTGGGAGAAAAAAAAGATATAAAAGTGGGTCAATGGCGCACACATACCGATCCTATGCAGGTAATCTCAGGCGCTATGGGTAAACAGAAAGTCCATTACGAAGCACCGCCTTCATCTATTGTACCAAAAGAGATGAAAGCTTTTATACAATGGTTCAACGAAACAGGACCGGGCGGCAAAAGTGAAATTAAAAAAGCCCCGGTACGTTCAGCCATCGCTCATTTGTATTTTGAAACCATCCATCCTTTTGAAGACGGAAACGGAAGGATCGGTCGGGCCATTGCCGAAAAAGCTTTATCACAAACCATCGGCCGGCCAGTAATGCTGAGTTTATCCAGAACGATAGAAGTGAAAAAGAATGTCTATTATAACTCGCTTGAGAATGCGCAGCAGTCAAATGAAATTACGCCGTGGATAGAATATTTTGTAAGAACGGCGCTTGATGCACAAACAGAAGCCGAACTCTATATCGACTTCACCTTGAAGAAAACAAGATTCTTCGACCGTTACAAAGATCAACTGAATGATCGGCAGCTTGCCGTTACCAAAAGAATGCTGGAAGAGGGACCAAAGGGGTTTGAGGGCGGCATGAATGCCCGGAAATATATTGGTATTACCAAGACATCTAAAGCCACTGCCACAAGGGATATGCAGCAGTTATTGGAAACAGGGGCTTTCATCCTGGCTGGCAAAGCGGGGGGTCGAAGTACCAGCTACCAGGTAAATCTTTAATGTCCGGGCTTCTCAGCTCCGCATTTCACCAGTATTCCTCCTTTGTATTTTGCTTGCGTGCCCGCGGAAAGAAATCCGTCTCCTTTTCTCCTTCCCACTCCTTGCCCAAAAATGCCTAAACTTGTGCCATGCAAGTAAAATCAATCGCCCTCATTGTATTACTGCTGCCGCTGGTGTTACCCGCACAGCAACAAAAAAGGGCCCGCGATTATGGCGTAAAACCCGGCGTAATGCAAACCGGTAAACTGAACAGCATCACCGATGTGGCAGGCGTGCTGGTAGGTCACACTACACTGATGGAAGCTGATTCGGTGCGCACCGGCGTTACTGCTATTGTGCCTTACATCGGCAATATCTTTCAGCAAAAAATACCGGCGGCCATCTTTGTAGAGAACGGCTTTGGTAAACTGGCGGGCAGCACACAGGTAAATGAACTGGGTAACCTGGAAACGCCCATTGTGTTGACCAATACATTAAGTGTGCCCACCGCCATGGATGCCGTGATTGAATATACCCTGCAACAGAAAGCAAATGAAAATATTGGATCTGTAAACGCCGTGGTAGGCGAAACCAACGACGGGTATTTGAATGATATCCGCGGCCGGCATGTTAGCAAAGAAAATGTGTTGTCCGCCATCAAAAATGCAAAAAGCGGCAGTATAGCAGAAGGCGCAGTGGGCGCGGGTACCGGCACGGTTTGCTTTGGCTTTAAGGGTGGCATTGGTACTTCTTCCCGTAAATTACCCGCCAGCCTGGGTGGCTATACCGTGGGCGTGCTGGTGCAAACCAATTTTGGCGGCGTGTTGCAAATCAACGGCGTACCGATAGGCAAGGCACTGGGCAAATTTGATTTCAGCAACCAATTGCTGAACAATGTAGACGGTTCCTGCATGATAGTGGTAGCCACGGATGCACCAATGGATCACCGCAACCTGATGCGCCTGGCCAAACGCGCCATCCTGGGACTGGGAAAAACAGGCGGCATTGCCTCCAACGGCAGCGGCGATTACGTGATTGCCTTTTCTACTGCGGAAACAGTACGCGTACCCTTTCAATCCAGCAATGCTGTCATTAATACAGCAGTGTTACAGAACGATGCCACATCTCCATTATTTTTGGCAGCCATTGAAGCCACGGAAGAAGCCATTCTTAATTCATTGTTTACCGCTACCACCACCAGTGG
>JANPGT010000137.1:0-3011 GCA_031424135.1 Chitinophagaceae bacterium | reverse complement strand
CTAACCACGGCGTATTGCGCGGTATTAAAAGAGATTTGTACGAAGGCGGTATACGCGTTCCTTTCATCGCGTATTGGAAAGGCGTTATTATGCCGGGCACCACACAGCAGCCAGCCGCCCAGTACGATCTATACCCCCTGTTTCAGCAACTGGCAGGTGTACCCATAAATAAGAAAATTGATGGTATCTCTTTCCTGCCCCTGTTGCTGCAGGCAAAAATGCAGCGCCGGCACGATTACCTGTACTGGGAATTTCATGAAAACAACGGCCGCCAGGCGCTCAGGTGGAAGCACTGGAAAGCAGTGAAGCTGAATGTCAACAAAGATCCGATGACGCCGGTAGAACTCTATGACCTTACTAGTGATCCATCAGAAGCAAACAATGTGGCAGCCCAATATCCTGCCATTGCAAAAAAAATGGCCGTAATGATCAGGCAGGCGCATCAACCTAATAAGCAGTGGCCGTTGCTGCCCGGTGAATTCTGACACATATGCATTGTATAAAGCCGGCCAGTATTTATTTATTTTTTGTGATATTTGATTTCCCCCATCAATCGCTCAACGTACAGCCTATGTTTAATACGCGGCAACAGCGGTTCAGCACCGCAATGAATAGTAAAATATAACACCATGAATCATTCTCAAACAACCCTCGTACCAACCCTGTCCGTCAAAAATGGCAGCGCCGCCATTGAATTTTACAAAAAGGCATTTGATGCGGCAGAACTCATGCGTATTGAAAGCCCGGACGGCCTGGCAGTAGCAGAATTGTCAATAGACGGTGCCAGGTTTTTTATTGCAGATGAATCACCGGAACATGGCAACAAGAGTCCGCTAACAGCGGGTGCTGTTACAGCACGCATGGGTTTGTTTGTGAGCAACCCCGATATAGTGGTAGAAAGAGCAGTGGCGGCTGGCGCACTATTGCTCTACCCGGTGGCCGACCAGGACTATGGTTACCGCCTGGGCGCGGTAAAAGATCCTTCCGGACATGTCTGGGAAATTTGCAGGAAGCTGGGAAAATAAAATGGAGGAATAAAAAATATTGAATGCTGTAACAGGCCAGGCAGGAAAGATTACACGAAGACATTATCTTGCAGCCTGTATTGGTAACCGTTCAGGTTTTTAAGTGGGAAGTGCTATACAGGAAAGAAAATCATTTATTATAAATTCAGTGATCCTCCAATAAATTAGAACCAATATGTTTAACCTGGAAAAGATGAATGCAGTGGTGACCGGCGCCGGAAGCGGTATTGGTAAATCAGTAGCGCTGCTTTTTGCAAAGCAGGGCGCTACGGTGCATGCAATAGATCTTAATGAAAAGCAGGCTAATGACCTGGTGAGTGAAATTACTGCCGCTGGCGGCAAAGCAGTGGCACATATTGCAGATGTAGCCAGCCAGGAAAAAATACTGGCTATTTTTCAGCAGGTTGGGCAGATAGACATACTGGTAAACAGCGCCGGTATATCACATATAGGAAAAGCAGACACTACCACAACGGAAGATTTTGACCGCCTGTTTAATGTGAATGTAAAGGGGCTGTACAATTGTTTGTATGCAGCTATCCCGCTCATGAAAAAAAGTGGGGGCGGTGTTATTCTCAATATGTCTTCTATTGCTGCGCTGGTGGGCATCCCTGACCGGTTTGCCTATTCAATGACAAAGGGCGCGGTAGCAGCTATGACATTGTCTGTTGCCAAAGATTACCTGCAGGACAATATCCGCTGCAATTGTATTTCCCCGGCACGGGTGCATACCGCTTTTGTAGACGGGTTCCTGGCAAAGAACTATCCCGGTAAAGAAGCTGAGATGTTTGATAAACTGTCAAAAACACAACCCATCGGGCGTATGGCAAAACCAGACGAAATAGCGCACCTCATTCTATACCTTTGCTCACCGGAAGCAGCTTTTATTACCGGTTGCGATTACCCGATAGACGGGGGTTTTACAAAACTTAATAATTAATCATTATGAAACTGATAAGATACACTGCCAGCGGACATATTAAAACCGGCGTAGCCATTGCAGATAAATATTACGATACCAGCGCATTTGGTGAAGACTATAACGAGGCATTTTTTAATACCCATGGTATTCAGCGCCTGGAGGATTACCTGAAAGTAAATGACGGTAAACTGCTGGAGATAAGTAAAGATATACAACTGGCTTCACCCATTGCCAGGCCATCCAAAATCATCTGCATCGGGTTAAATTATGCAGACCATGCAAAAGAAACCGGTGCCACCCCACCACCGGAGCCGGTGATATTTATGAAGGCTACCACCGCATTGTGCGGCCCTTTTGATAATATTGTCATTCCAAAGAACTCCAAAAAGACAGACTGGGAAGTGGAACTGGCAGTAGTCATTGGCAAGAGAGCCAGCTATGTGGACGAAGCCAATGCCATGGACTATGTAGCGGGTTACTGCCTGCACAATGATGTGTCTGAAAGAGAGTTCCAGATAGAAAGAAGCGGTACCTGGGACAAAGGCAAGGGCTGCGATACTTTCGCCCCGATGGGACCTTACCTGGTTACCAAAGATGAAATTGCTGATGTAGACAACCTGCGTTTATGGCTTACCGTGAATGGTAAAAAAATGCAGGATGGTACCACCGCCAACCTTATTTTCAAAATACCTTTTATTATTGCTTATACCAGCCAGTTTATGACCCTGCTGCCGGGCGATGTGATTTCTACCGGTACTCCTGCAGGCGTGGCCATGGGCATGAGTCCGCAACCCTGGTTACAGCCCGGCGATGTGGTAGAGCTGGGCATTGATGGATTGGGTACTTCAAAGCAGGTGCTGAAAGCTTGTGGTGGCTGAGTGGAGGAAAGCTGTTAGGTTTTAGCTGTTAGCTTTTAGTCGTTCGCCGGTAAAAGCTAAGAAGTCTCCAAACCATTAGTATGCTTAAATCATCATTATTTAATGGTATTTCCTCTCGCCGGGCAAAAGCACTAATAACTAACGGCTAACAGATATCTTAAATACGCCACTTTAACATCTGCCGGC
>JANPGT010000136.1:0-2711 GCA_031424135.1 Chitinophagaceae bacterium | reverse complement strand
TGCAGATGGCTCCTGTGCATCAGCGTTTAGTTGTTTAACAATAAAATTTTGAAACATGGTAAAATCCCGATGGTTTTATTTCGGGGCAGCAAAGATACATAAAATGCTGTTTTTGAGCAGGTTTTGAGTGTGCTTTTTTTGATACTGTCAATGGAAATTATGGGCATCATTGTACAGCCTGCCCCGCACTGGATACGGTGTCGCAATCGATTCATATTCAAAATATTGGGAAACAGGTCTACGCACCATCTCCAATCAATTTGGCAGCAATCCAGGCGCTGGTCCAGGCGTGCTGAAAATTGAAGCCGCCGGTAACCCCATCTACGTCTACAATTTCACCGGCAAAAAACAGGTTGGGCACCAGCCTGCTCATCATAGTATTGGCATTTACTTCATTTAATTTAATGCCCCCGGCAGTTACAAATTCTTCTTTAAAAGTGGTTTTTCCTTTTACGGCGCATTCCTGTGCACAAAGTATTTTCACCAGTTTGTTCTGGGCAACTGCAGGCAGATCTGCCCATCGTGTATCTCCCTTAATGCTGCACTGCTGTAAGAAATACTCCCACAAACGCGTAGGCAAGCCAAAAGGATTTCTGCCGCTTATTTTCTGCGCAGCAATATCAAAACGCAATTCTTCCAGCCGCGCACGCATTGTTTGCTCGTTAAAATCCGGCAACCAGTTGATGATGGCTGTAAATGTATAATCAGTTTCAGCCAGCGCTCTTGCGCCCCAGGCGCTAAGCTTAAGGATGGCAGGGCCACTCATTCCCCAATGCGTAATCAGCAAAGGACCATTTGTTTCAAGTTTGCTGCCGGCAATTTTTACCCTGGCGTTTTCAACACTGATGCCCATCAGCTGCGTAATGACATGGCCGGGCATATTAAAAGTAAACAAAGAAGGAACTGGTGGTTCAATGGTATGACCTGCAGCCGTTAACCAGCTGAACATAGAAGATTTGGGGTAGCCGCCGCAGGCGATGCAGAGATAGTCGGTCGTTAGTAGCCGGTAGTCAGTAGTACCTGCGGATGATATCTTTAGTGTAAATTTTTGCGCTTTCGTTTTCCCATCCACTGTCTTTGGTGTGGAACCATTACTAACCACTAATGACGCCAGACTAACGACTTCCGACTGCATGTGCACCATTACGCCATACCGTGCCGCTTCATTCATCAGGCAGTCTACAATCGTCTGCGATGTATTGCTCTGCGGAAACATACGCCCGTCCGGTTCTGTTTTTAATAGTACGCCCCTGTCTTTAAACCATTGAATGGTATCGGTAGTGAAGAACTGATGAAATGTTTTCTTTACAAAGTTGGCGCCCCTGGGGTATCGTTTCACCATCGCTGCAATCTCAAAACAGGCATGGGTAACATTACAGCGGCCGCCACCGCTCACGCGCACTTTGCTCAGCAGCTTATTGGTTTTTTCAAGAATAATCACTTCCAGTGAAGGGTGAATACGTGCCGCATTCACCGCACAAAAAAAGCCGGCAGCGCCACCACCGATTACCACTAAACGTTTTTTTTGATCGTCCGCCATCTTATGCATTAAAACCAGTGAGGTAAAAAAAGAAAATACGCCAGCGGCTGTAGGTACGTGAGAAATAAAATTTAAACGGGCCTTCAATGAATTTCTTTTCACCGGTTTCCAGCACAGCGGTATATTTAACCATACCTTCCGCAAAACCCATCCCTTCGTTTACCGCATCTGCCGCGGTGTTTACGTCAAAATGCACTTCCTCCATGGCATACCCGCAATCTTCAAATGCAATGTAAGCGGCAAAGACTTTTTTAAAGGAGGCTATCATTTCTTCTTTGGTAAATTTCTGGCCATCCGGCTGTATGAACTGATCGTCCATATACCATTTGGCGGCATCTGTTTTACGCAGAAACCAATCAGCCAGGAATTTTATGGTGCAGTCTGTTATCTCTGCTTCATGATCAGGATGAAATTCTTCATAGTTGAAATACTTGGTCATGCCTTCCACCAGCATATCATCTGTTTCATGCGTAAACAATTCTTCAGTAATGAACCGGTATTTAAACCTGGCATCACGGGGACGGGTAAACTCCACTACAATATTTTTTTGCGCCAGTAACTCCTCCAGCAGTGCGTAGGCTTCCGCAATAGCCTTATCATCCATTTTAGCAGCATTTTTCACCGCCGGGTTGCCCAGCAGATCTGCCATTTTCACCATTTTTATTTTGGCATAGCGGTGTTCAAAAGCCAGGATATTTTTCAGGAATTCGTTCTCCAGTTCCGGAGAAAGATTCTCGTCGCTTTCAAAATCCCCCCCCAGCTCTGTCTTCACTTTTATACGCAGAATCTCATTTTCAATTCGCAGATTTTCCCTGGGATCCTTGCTGAATTGCTCAGGGTTATCTGCGGAATGTGGTTCATTATTCATAAGCGGAAGAAGTTTACACCTAAATGTAAAAAATAAAACCCTCTTGTAGAGGGTTTTATCATCATAATATTTGTGTAATCAGGCCGAAAATAAATGAGGATTTTCTTTTTCTGCCTTTTCAATAATACTATAGTCCGACAATATATCTGCTTTGTTTTTTCTTACACATACATCGTGCTCAAAATGTACAGATGGTGTATGATCTACTGTGCGTACTGTCCATCCATCGTCCTCTGTATACACTTCCTTTCTGCCCATATTAATCATGGGTTCAATGGCCAGCACCAATCCCTCCCTCATTTT
>JANPGT010000135.1:0-2020 GCA_031424135.1 Chitinophagaceae bacterium | reverse complement strand
TAATAACGGGAAAACAGTGGCTGCTGCGCCTGCGTTTTTTGAAACCGGCATGATGAACATGGAGCAATGGAAAGGATCCTGGATACAGGATACCCGCGATATTGATCTTCAGCCGGCACCTTATTTCCGTACCGAGTTTGGCGTGGCAAAGAAAATTGCCTCCGCCAGGGCCTACATTGCTGCAGCCGGGCTGTATGAACTTTCTATCAATGGGGCAAGGGTAGGTGATCATTATCTTGATCCCATGTATACGCGGTTCGACAGGCGGACACTGTATGTGACCTACGATGTAACCAGCCAGTTGCAACAGGGCAAAAATGCCATCGGCGTTTTACTGGGCAATGGTTGGTACAACCACCAGTCTACGGCTGTCTGGTACTTTGATAAAGCACCGTGGCGCAACAGGCCATCGTTTTGCATGGACCTGCGGATTACTTATGCCGATGGAACAGTAGAGACCGTGTCAAGCGGCAAGAGCTGGAAAACGGCTTTGTCGCCCGTGGTATTCAACAGTATTTATACTGCTGAACACTATGATGCCAGCAAAGCCATACCAGGTTGGGACAAGCCAGGCTTTATTGATACCGCCTGGAAAAATGTAGCATTTGTACATGCGCCTTCAGCTAATATTGTGGCGCAGGTGCTTCATCCCATCCGGTTAACGGATACACTGCATGCTGTTTCCAATACCGCCTGGGGCGATACGGCTGCGCTGTATAGTTTTAAGAAGAATATGTCGGGTATAACGGCCATTACTGTACAGGGTAAGCCCGGCACCGTTATAAGGGTGAAGCATGGCGAACGTCTTTATAAAAACGGTCATATTGATCAATCCAATATTGACGTGCATTACCGGCCTACCGGTAATGCCGATCCTTTTCAGACCGATATCTATACCTTGAAAGGCGGTGCACCGGAAACCTTTATGCCGCATTTCAATTACAAGGGTTTTCAGTTTGTGGAACTGAGCAGCAGCCAACCCATAAAAATCATTGATGTACTGGCGCATTTTATGCACAGCGATGTGCCGCAGGCAGGCAGCATTTTTTCTTCCAATGAAGTCATTAATAAAATATGGGAAGCCGGCAATCAATCTTACCTCTCTAATTTGTTTGGCTATCCTACAGACTGCCCGCAGCGGGAAAAGAATGGCTGGACCGGAGATGCCCAGATCAACATTGAAACAGGGTTATATAATTTTGATGCCATTACCATCTACGAAAAATGGATGGCCGATCACCGCGATGAACAGCAACCCAATGGCGTATTGCCTTCTATTGTGCCCACAGGTGGATGGGGATATGAATGGGGCAATGGGCCCGACTGGACTTCGACCATCGCAATAGTTCCCTGGAACCTGTATTTGTTTTATGGTGACAGCAAGGCGCTGTGGGACTGTTATGGTAATATCCGGCGCTACGTAGACCATATCAATGAGCTCTATCCTTCCGGGCTTTGTCCCTGGGGCCTGGGCGACTGGATACCGGTAAAATCCAAATCACCGGTAGAGCTAACTTCTACCTGCTACTACTATGCAGATGTAGTGATATTGGCGAAAGCAGCAAAATTGTTTGGAAAAGCAAAAGATTACAATAGTTATACTGCATTGGCAGAAAAAATTAAAGCAGCTTTCAATAAAAAATATTTTGATGCTGATAGGGGCATTTACGGATCTGGATTCCAGACTGAACTCAGTGTGCCTTTGCTTTGGGGTATTGTACCCGATCAATATAAAAAGCAGGTAGCGAAAAGCCTGGCCGACCGCGTGCTGTCAGATTCGGTAAAATTGGATGTAGGTCTGCTGGGTACCAAA
The DNA here is from genome assembly GCA_031424135.1 of Chitinophagaceae bacterium. Lineage (GTDB taxonomy): Bacteria > Bacteroidota > Bacteroidia > Chitinophagales > Chitinophagaceae > JACMLD01. Next base: position 207 of record JANPGT010000135.1, on the reverse strand, counting down.
GCCATTTTGAATGCTTTAAGTGAAAATGGATATGCTAATATTGCCTACCAGCTGGCCGCGTCTACTGATTATCCTTCCTGGGGTTACTGGATAAAGAACGGCGCTACCACGCTTTATGAAAACTGGCCCATTGATGCGGGCAGCGATATCTCTATGAACCATATCATGTTTGGCGAAATCAGTGCATGGTTCTACAAAGCCCTTGGC
>JANPGT010000134.1:0-9502 GCA_031424135.1 Chitinophagaceae bacterium | reverse complement strand
CCGAAAAAGGCCTGTGCAGATTCAAGCCAAAAGGGGCTTTTTACGCCCTGCTCATGCAGTCTAACAGACCAGGAGGGAACATTTTCCGCACAGTGGTGGATGAAATCCCGGCGATATTCGCAAAATTTCAAAAGAAACAAGTCTATGAATAAGAAGCTGAGCCGCCCCTTGCAAGATCCATTTATTGCAACTGCCTGAAAGGGCGACCCAGCTGCGCGTACTCCCCAAAATTCCTAATTCCGAATTCCCAATTCCTGCTCCCCGCCTATTCGTTTTTTACAAATAAACCTGTTATTTTAGTTCTGTATTTCCTCACCCCAAAAATCGCCTGCCATGACAAGCAAAACGGATGCTATCAAAAGATTCTTTCAGTTGCTGCAGTGGTTTACAACCAGCGAAAATGAATACAAGGCACTGCTGCACCCCGCCATCGAGCAAACAGAATACCCCAACCTGATGATACAAGCCACCCGGCACCGCAGTTTCAGTAACCTGATAGAGGGCGCTGAAGCCGGCAAACAAATGCTGGCTTACCAGCGTTTTGAACCAACGCGCTTTTTTGAAACCGCCGACACCGTGATTGCAGAATACACCTGGACAGGAGAACTGAAAGTAAAAGCAGGCAGGTTAAAGAAAGGCCAGGTACTGAAAGCGCATATCTGCACCATCTTTGAATTTAAAGACGATAAAATTTACCGCCAGCGGAACTATGATTGTTACGAGCCCGTGGGCTAGTCATTGCAATTGCTGTATAAAAAAACCTGCCGGATGCCGGCAGGTTTTTATTTATAAAAGAGCTTATTAGTTAACTCGTTTTCTTCAGCTTAATCAGTCCAACCCCGTTCATGATGGTCATAATAATGTATGTGGGATCCATCTCAAACCATTTCTTTGCAAAACTGGGACTGGTGGGGTATTTATGGTGATTGTTCTGAAAAAGTTCTCCCATGAGAAAAATACCCCATGGCTCAGAATTTTTTGAATGATCGCCGTTATTGAAATTGGCGTAACCGTATTTATGTCCGCACCAGTTTACCACGGCACCCTGTATAGGTCCCATCAGGTAATGGATAGGCAGCAGCAGGTACCACCAGGCACTGGGCGCAAAATAAACGTAAAAAGCAGTATACGCCACACCAAAGGCAATACGTGTAATAATGCTGTCTCCAAATTTATCCAGCGCTGGCCAAACGGGCAGGTACTGCTCCGTGAACTGCGGCTCCGGCAATTCTTTACCGGTAAGAAAAGCCTGGTAGATATCTTTTGTATGGATCATCATATGCCATACATCTTTAAAGAAATGAGGAGAATGCGGATCCTTTTCTGTATCGCTGTATACATGGTGCATACGGTGCAATATAGCATATGCCCGCGGATTCAGAAACGAAGAGCCCTGCGTAAACCACGTAAGGAAATAAAATAGCCGCTCTCTTTTTTTGCCCGTAGTATACATCTGGTGAGAAGCATAGCGGTGCAGAAAAAAAGTGTGAAAAAACAATGATAAAAACCAATGTGAAAAGAAAAAAATTAGAATCGCAATCATTTTTTGCCTGTTTGTCTTATTGAAATGCAAAGGTACTACAAGATTAAATAGAAATCTTAATAACCTGCTGCTGTTAAGGCATTTAAGGCATAAATATGCCTAATATTTAACATACCCGCTTCAAAACACCGGAAAAGGCATTTTTATGGCAATAACTAACATTCATTACCATAAATTCTCATGCATTTTGGCCCTCTTTTTATAATTTACATCGCTGCCATTTTCCCCTCAGCTCCTGAAAAAAAATATCATATGTTTCATCGTGTTGTTCTGTTACTTGTATCTGTAATCGCAAACCTATGCCTGCTGGCGCAGGATAATGGCAGCAAAAAAAAGATGGCCGTTATTGCCTACTACGCCGGCCGCACCAGCATGATTGACAGCTTCGAAGTGGAAAAGCTTACCCACCTGATCTTCTGCTTTTGCCATTTAAAAGGAAATCAATTGTCAGTAGGCAGTGCCCGCGACAGTGCTACCATCCAGCGAATGGTGGCATTGAAAAGCCGGAATCCGGAGTTGAAAATCATTCTTTCACTGGGTGGCTGGGGCGGCTGCCAAACCTGCTCACCGGTGTTTTTAACAAAAAAAGGAAGAAAAGAATTTGCCCGCTCCGTAAGGGACCTGAACAATTATTTTGGCACCGACGGCATTGACCTGGACTGGGAATACCCGGCCATAGAAGGAGTACCCGGCCATCCCTACAGCCCTGAAGATAAGCCGGCGTTTACAGCACTGGTGACGCAGCTGCGGAGAAAACTGGGTAAAAACAATGAGATCAGTTTTGCAGCAGGCGGATTTACCAAATTCATTGACTCTTCCATTGAATGGAAAAAAGTAATGAAAAAAGTGGACCGTGTAAACCTGATGAGTTACGACCTGGTAAGCGGCTTCAGCTCACTCAGCGGTCATCATACACCGTTATACTCTACCCCAAAACAAAAAGAATCAACAGACAATGGCGTACAAATGATGCTGGCAGCGGGCGTGCCCGCAGGCAAAATTGTAATCGGTGCCGCCTTTTACGGAAGGTTTTTTGCCGTTACCGATACTACCAACAACGGGTTGTACCTGCCAGGCAGGTTTGACCACGGTTTTTCGTATAGCCGCCTGTCTGATTCACTGAGTACTGCCAACGGGTTTGTACAGTACTGGGACAGCATCGCCCACGCACCTTATGCATTCAATGTGCAACGGCGTTTACTGGCTACCTATGACGATACCGCTTCCATACAGTTTAAAACGAAATACGTTATCAAAAAAAACCTGAACGGCATCATGTTCTGGCAACTGGCCGACGATAAATTCAGCGGTGGATTACTGCATGCCATTGACAAAATAAAACAGGATGAATAATTGCCTGGCTATTTACTTTTCACGACGGCGCGGGAGAGCATTATCTGCAATAGTAAAAATGCAGTGACTTTTTACCTTGTTGGCGTCCTCTTTTCCCTCCATGAATACCTCTTATACCTCTGTGGTAGAAAAAGCCCGGCGTATTTACATAAAAAACTATATTCATTGAATGCAACCCAGTCCTGCTTACAATAAACTGCTGCGAAAAATCCGGTTTACCATTGTCTTCTTTATGATTGCACTTGCACTGAGCGGCATTACGGCTTTTCCACTGGAAACGGAACTGCATTGGTTGCTCCAGTTCAGTAGCTATATGCCGGCCAGCCTGGCGGCTTTTATTACCAAAGTATATGAAGCGCTGCACGATACCAACCTGCGGTATCCCATGCTGGCGTATGGGTACGACTGGCTGGCCTTTGCCCACCTGGCAATTGCGCTGTTTTTCATAGGTCCGTTAAGAGACCCCATCAGGAATATCTGGGTCATAGAATGGGGCATGATGGCCTGTGTGGCTATTATTCCGCTGGCATTTATTGCCGGCGCTGTGCGTGGCATTCCTTTCTACTGGAAATGCATCGATTGCTCTTTTGGTATTATTGGTATTGTTCCATTGTACCTGGTGAGAAAATGGATAAAGCGGCTCGCTTTGCTATAAAATTGCTGATTTTGGGATTTTGAGATATATTGATTTCTTTTGGTGTAACAGCCAGGTAAATCTCAAAATACCGCAATTCCAAAATCAGAAATAACTAATTATGATAAGCTATAACCCCAAAGACTGGTTCATTTTTCTTTTCCGCCTCCACAAGTCCGATACCATCCGCAAGCTGTTTCCACTGCTGGTAGGTGTAGCGGTGTATGCAGGCCTGGTGGCTTTTGTAGAGGTAGAATGGTGGCATCTCTCAGATAAGAGCCCTGTAAAAAACCTTACCGTAATTCACAGCCTGCTGGGTTTTGTAATTTCTATGTTACTGGTTTTTCGTACCAATACCGCCTACGACCGCTGGTGGGAGGGGCGCAAACTATGGGGAGCGCTGGTGAACAACAGCCGTAACCTGGCCATAAAGCTGAACGTGATGCTGCCGGCCGAAGACAAGGCGCACCGGATTTTCTTCCGGAAAATAATTCCTGCCTATGCCTATGCGCTGAAGAAACACCTGGGACACGAAACTACCCGGATTTCTCTATTTGACAACGATGCGCAGCTGGAACAGCTGATCAGCAAAGACAAACATATACCCAACCAGGTAGCTTCATTGATTTTTTTGAGGGTGCAGCAACTGTACAAAGATGGAAAAATCAATGGCGACCAGCTGATTGTATTAAACGGAGAATTGCTTTCTTTTACTGATATCTGCGGCGCCTGTGAACGCATAAAGAATACGCCTATCCCCTACTCTTACAGTGCATTCATTAAGAAATTTATTTTCTTTTACGTAATGACCCTGCCCTTTGGCTATGTGTTTTCACTGGGCTACCTGATAATACCGGTGGTTACTTTTGTTTTTTATGTACTGGCCAGCCTTGAAATCATTGCAGAAGAAGTAGAAGACCCATTCGGCGGCGATGAGAATGATCTGCCGCTGGATAAAATCGCCGCCAACATACACAAACATGTAGATGAAATATTGGCCTGAGTGCCCACAGCTATAATTTAAAATTCAAAACAATCCTTCTTACTGGTCGAACCACTTTTTAAAATCAGCGGCTTTCTCCTTGCTTACAAAAACTGGATCCGCTTTAATCCCCTTCAGGGTCAACAGCAGCCGGCCGGTGTCATCAGCCCGAAAACTCTCAATATATGACAGCTGCACAATGCACTGCCGGGTAGCCCGGTAGAAAATTGCGGGGTTCAACAATTCTTCTACCTCGTCCAGTGAGCGGTAATCTGTAATAAATCTTTTGCCGTCATTATTCACCAGGTAGACAATTTCTTCTTTTATAAAACAGGCAGCCTCCTGCTGTTGTACCAGCACCACCGATCTGCCCGCATGCACGGCAAAGCGTTCCTTGTATTTTTTTACCTGGGTAAAATTGTCAAACAGCTCCAGCATTTGCTGCATATAGCCCTCATTGCTGAATTTAGACTGCAGCTGGCGAAATTTCTGTAAGGCTGCCTGCAATTCAATTTTCTCCACGGGCTTCAGCAGGTAATCGATGCTGTTTACTTTGAATGCCCGGACAGCGTATTCGTTGTAGGCGGTGGTAAAAATAATGGGACAGGTAACTTTGCCATCAGAAAAAATATCCAGGCTGATGCCATCTGCCAGTTGTATATCAGACAATATAAGATCTGGCGCAGGATGGGTTGCCAGCCATTCCTGCGATGCCTTTACTGTAGCAAGTGGACCGTAGAGCACTGCTTCCGGCTCCAGATCTTTTACCAGCCGGGTAAGGCTGGCGGCTACCAATGGTTCATCTTCAATTATCAGTATCGTCATAAAAAGGGCAGGTTAATCTCAAAATTATCTTCACCGTCTTTTATTTCAACGGGTAGCGGGGTAAGAAACTGGTACAATTCGCGCAACTGCTGCAGGCCCTGTTTCGTAGAGCTTTCTATCTGCCTGCGCAATTGCTTATTATTGGAAATATGCAAAAATTCGCCCTCATCCCAAATTTTTATTTTCAAAGGGGTACCGGGCTGCGCAATATTGTGCTTGATGGCATTGTCTATCAGCATTTGCAGCGTCACCATTACAATACCTTTTTCCATGCCCGTCGCAGAAACATTGATAGCTATCTCTACAGCATCTTTATAACGGATTGTAAGCAGTGAAATATAATGCTGTATAAAGGCCAGCTCTGTTTCCATACTCACTACTTCATTCTCTTTGTGTTCCAGCACATAGCGGTATACTTTCGAAAGGTGCCGTATAAAATCAGAAGCCAGCGCCGGATCTGTTTGTACCAGTCCGTCAAGTGAGGTAAGCGTATTGAAAAGAAAATGGGGGTTAACCTGGTTTTTCAGGTGATGGTACTGCATCATTGATTTTTCCTTTTCCAGCTGCACGGCCGCCAGCTGCAGCTTTGTACGTTCTTCAGAAATTTTCTTCTGGTTAAGAAACAGGGTGTAGGTATAATACACAAAAGTCATCAGCATAATCATCACAAAAAATACCGCGGTTACCAGCAGCAGCACCCGGCCATGAATAAATTCCGGCAGGTAGGGGCTGAAAAAAATATAGCTGATATAGAGTACAGGCGACAGTAAGAGCAGCGTTACAGAAACCTGCAGCGCAATCTGGATAGCCGGGTAATTTTCCAGGGCGAAACGTTTTTCCAGCTGTTGGTTAATAAATTTTATAAGTTGCCACATCCCACTCATAAAAACAAACTGCAGGAAAAATCCGGCCAGGTGAATATACCAGGGAAACTCAGGTATCAGCGCCAGCCGGAACAAACCGGTGACCACGCAGAGAATAGCGATAAAAATATAAGGCGGATATTTCTCAGCAATATTCATGCACGTACTATTTGTCCATCCTGCATCTCCACAATATGATCTGACCCGGCGGCAAAATCCATATCGTGGGTTACAGTAATAATCGTCTGGTGATTTTCTTTTGCCAGTTCTTTAAAAATAGCGAATACTTTGTTTGAATTGGCTTTGTCGAGGTTACCGGTAGGTTCATCGCCCATAATAATGTCCGGATCATTAATGAGCGCCCTGGCAATGGCCACCCGTTGCTGCTGCCCGCCAGACAGCCGTGAAGATAATTTTTTTGCAAAATCCTCCATGCCTACCATGCGCAGTTTTTCTATGGCCCTGGACTCAATTTCCTCCTTTGAAAATTTACCCAGTTTCAATGCAGGCAACATTACGTTTTTTAACGCACTGAATTCTGGCAGCAGGTAATGGAACTGGAATACAAAACCCAGGTGCTGATTCCTGAACCGCGCCAGCTCATTCTGAGAAAGCCCTTTCAGGCTTTGCCCTTTTATGGCAAGATCGCCCTCGAAATCAGTATCCATGGTGCTTAATATATACAGCAACGTAGACTTGCCGCAACCAGACTTACCCGTAATGGCCAGGAACTCACCCTTGTTTACTTCAAAACTTACATCGTTCAGCACTTTAAACGGCTCAGGTTGTTTGAAGTATTTAATAATATTGGTTGCTTTTAGAATAGTGCTCATTGTTTTTAAATTGATTGTCATCAGCTGTTAGCCGTTTGTATTTAACTGATAGCCGCGAACTAAGGGCTAATAGCTAACCGCTCACAGCTTTCACTCACCCCCTTATAATCACCACCGGGTCTATCTTAGACGCTTTGCGGCTGGGGAAATAGCCTGCAAACAACGTGGTTAAAAATCCAAATAAAACACCCATGATATAGTGTTCCGGTAAAAAGTTAACAGGAAAAGTACTGATGCGGAAAAAAGTAGCTTCCGGGAAAGGCGTTATAGACAGGAGATAGCTGAACACGAACCCTACCAGCAAGCCCAGTATGCCGCCCAATACACCAATAATCAGCGATTGAAATAAGAAAATGGCAGTGATGTCTTTTCCTTCAAAACCAGTGGCTTTCAGTATAGCAATATCTTTCATCTTGTTGATGATGTTCATGTTCATGATATTGTAAATGCCAAAACCGGCTACCAGTAATAGCGTAAATGATACCACGCCTGTCATCACATCCCTTATTTTTTCGCCTGCCAATATAGAAGCATTGGCCTGCTCCCAGTCTTCGAAATATACCGAAGGCATTTTCTTTTTCAGCTCGGCGGTAAACGCCTTTGCCGATTGCATGTCTCTTAATTTCAGGTTCAGATCGGTAATATAAGAAGGATCACGCTGCAAGACTTTCTGTACCGTGGCCAGGGTAGCGTAACTTTTGGTATCGTCCAGGGTACTGACACCATAAGAAAAGATACCACCCACTTTTAAAATCAGGTTATAGCCCTCCGGCGTGGTAACGCTTACACGGTCGCCGGTTTTTACACTTGCCTTATTGGCCAGCCCGCGGCCCATAATAATAATATCGCTGCCTTTAAGCAGATCATCCAGGCTGCCTTCATCCATTTTCTTATCAAGATTAAACAGCAGCTGTTGTTTTCTTACATCGATGCCTGAAATGGTACCGTTGATCTGTACCGGACCGTTGTTAAAAAACACCTGTGAAGAAACCAGCGGAGCTACGCCTATCACCTCGGGCATTTTTTCCAGCTCACTGGCTACAAACATCGCGTTTTTAATTTTGGGCAGATCGTCTTTGGGCCGCTGGTGATGCACCACGTACCAACTGTCTTTTGTGCTGTCTCCAGTTTTGCCAATGATGGTGCTATGCTGTACTTCCACCGGGTTATAGATTCGTATATCCGGTGTATTGTCCATGGCCATATCTTCCAGGAACTGGTTTACGCCCGTCATAAAACTAATCATCACCAAAAACATGGAGATGCCAAAAGTAACGCCCAGCATGGCCACCAGGGTTTGCTTTTTCTTGGTAACCAGGTGGGTGACTGCTATTCCCAATGCAAGTTTCCAGTTCATGGCTGAATTATTATTTGAGCAGACGTGTTGATGCCGTCCAGCACCTGTACATAATCATTGTCTTCTGCACCCTTCCTTATTTTTACCATCGCCAGCCGGCCGTTCTCATTTACCTGTACACTGTCACCATGCACCAGTGCTTTACGCGGTATTACCATGGCTTTTACTTTATCATTGATAACGATATTTGCCTCAATATTCAAACCATACATACTGAAAGGGAGCGCTTCTTCAAATACGGCATCTACACGGAAGGACTGTTCTGCCTTGTTCAGCATAGGGTAAATGCGCTGTACAGTGGCGTGAAAAATCTTGCCAGGAAAGGCATCCATGGTAATCAGCATTTTCTGGCCATTGTAAATTTTCTGCAAATCGTCCTGGTCTACCAGCAGTTTGGCAATCATTTTTCCGCTGCCAATCAGCGCAATGGGTTGGCTGGGTGCAATCAAATCACCGGTTTGTTTGTACAGTTCAAATACCACCCCATTGGCATAGCTCTTCAGCAGTCCATTGGCCCTGGAAGTTTGCGCTATGGCCAGTTGGTTGCTTGCCTGCTGTAACTGCAAAGCTGCAGTAAGTTTTTGCTGGTTCAGTTGTTCTTCCAGGCCCTGCACATCGTGTTGCGTAGTTTCATACTGCAGGCGGTATTTGTCGTAGTTGCTGGCAGCAATGGCATTCTGATCAAACAGGTTTTTATAGCGGTTGTATTGTGCCTGGTCATTTTGCAGACGAATCCTGGCAGCCGCCAGCCTGTTCTCAATATCTTTTACCGCCGGGCTATTGGCAGCAGTAACCGGTCTTGTTTTACTAACAACACCCGCGGCTGCGTTTACCTGTGCCTGCTGTTTGCACTCAGCAATGACAACCAACAGGCACAGGTAAACGCCGCCGCGGGGGTAGTCAGTAAAACAAGACCGGTTACTGCTGTCAATAGCCCGGCGGTAAAAGATATTGAAAACAGGCTCGCGGCCGCCAGGATTCGTCTGCAAAATGACAAGGCACAATACAACCGCTATAAAAACCTGTTTGATCAGAATGCCATTGCTGCCAGCAACTACGACAAATACCGCCTGCAGTATGAAACTACGCAACATGATGTACAGGGCCTGGAA
>JANPGT010000133.1:0-21733 GCA_031424135.1 Chitinophagaceae bacterium | reverse complement strand
GCAGCGACAATGCCAGCAGGCCACCGGTTAGCTCATAACTCATCAGCGTTTCTGCATTCATACGCTGCATCAGACGCCGGTTGGCTACCGGGAAGATGGCGCCCAGCATGGCAGAAATAACACCCATAACAATCCCGGTTTTATGCGCCGTATCAAAATGGAACATGATATAGATTCCCATCATTACAAACAGTCCCAGTAATAATTCTACCGGCTTAAATCCTGTCTTCAGTAACAATGGTTCAAATAAAGCTGTAAAAAAACCAACGGAGGAAAAGCATACCAGGGCCACCGAAACATTGGCATATTTAATGGCGCCGTAAAAACTTACCCAATGCAGGGCTGCTACCAATCCGACCGCGCCAATGATCAGTATATCGCGTTTTGAAACACGCTGGATGCGTTTCCGGGCCAGGAACAGTATCCACATGGTAATAGCGCTGATAAGCAGTCGCCACCATACCAGCAACCCTTCATTGAGGGTAATCAGCCGGCCAAGAATGCCGGTGAACCCGGCCAGGAACACAGCAATATGTAATTGTATAAAAGCCTTCTTCATATAAAGAAAGCAAAGATGCGGAAATGGGCACTGAAAAAACCTTTGGGCGAGAAATTATCAAAGCTGCGCTGCTAATAACTCTTTGGGCAGTATATATTCAGCTAAAAGCTATGTTGTGGGATAAAACAGGCATGTTTGCAGGCGCTGTTTGGCAGTTTTACTGTTTGGTTTCAGCAAATACCTCGCTGGGTATTGCATTATAGGCGCCGGACTCAGTTTTTTTTAGACGGTTGCGGTAGTCTTTAAACCAGCTCTGCCAGCGGAGGTACAATACGCCTGCAATGCCTTCTTTTACGATGCCCTTGTTCATTTTAGAAGTACCGTAGGTGCGGTCTCTGAAAATGATAGGCACTTCCTTAATAATAAAGCCCAGTTTCCAGGCAGCAAATTTCATTTCTATCTGGAAAGCATAACCGACAAATTTAATTTCATTGAGGTTGATGGCTTCCAGCACATCGCGGCGGTAGCATACAAAACCCGCTGTAGGGTCTTTTACCGGCAGGCGGGTAATCAGCTGTGTATAGAAGGAAGCGCCCTTAGAAAGGATGATGCGGTTGCGTGGCCAGTTTACATTGCCGCCACCTTTGACATACCTTGAACCAACGGCCACATCGGCCCCCTGCACACAGGCTTCGTATAAACTGTCCAGATCTTTTGGATTATGGGAAAAATCGGCATCCATTTCAAAAATATACGCATAGCCCCTTGCCAGTGCCCATCTGAATCCGTAGATGTACGCGGTACCCAGCCCCTGCTTACCCTTTCTTTCCTCCAGGAACAACTGACCCTGGTAGGCAGGCTGCAAATCTTTTACAATCTGCGCGGTACCGTCGGGCGAATTGTCGTCTATTACAAGTACATGAAATTGCTGCTCCAGTGAGAAAATGGCAGTTACGATATTGGAAATATTTTCCTTTTCGTTGTAAGTTGGTATAATGACAATCTTTTGCAAAATGGGCTTTATCGTTACAGGAATGGCTGTGGTTTGCCACGAAAATACATTTTTTATTAATGCATTCACAATGGCATCGGTTAAGCATTTACAATTAGCCCTTTTTTAACAGGGAGCGGTTCAGGATTTCCGTAAGTTTTTGCTTGGTATGCAGGGGAAAATCTCCCCTCATCATCCAGTCGTAATACTGTGGTTCTGCCTTTAACACCTCGGTTACAGGGCGGCCCTTGTGTTTACCGAAATTAAATACCTCTATGCCTTTTTCCATGACGAAACGGCGGGCAAAATCTACCAGCACATCTTCGCCGGTAAATTTTAGGATACTTTCTACCGTATTGCCCATTTGCGGATAGCGCTCTACCTGGGCCTCCAGTATCTCCATGGTGGCACGCGCATCGGCCTCGGCACTATGGGCACCTTCCAGGTTTTTTTGGCAGTAAAATTTATATGCGGCAGTAAGGGTACGTTGTTCCATCATATGAAACACCTTTTGTACATCTACCAGCTTTCTTCCTCTCATATCAAACTCTACGCCGGCACGCAAAAATTCTTCTACCAGCATGGGTATATCAAAACGGTTGCTGTTGTAGCCGCTTAAATCGCAATTGTCCAGAAACTGCCTGATATCATTGGCAGCCTGCTTAAAACTGGGGGCGTCTTTTACCATTTCATCGGTAATGCCGTGTATATCAGCAGATGCCTGTGGAATGGGCATTTCCGGGTTAAGCAATTTCCGCTTGGTAGACCGGTTGCCATCGGGCAATATTTTGATCATTCCAATTTCTACTATGCGGTCGCTACCCAGGTTAATACCCGTGGTTTCCAGATCAATAAACGCCAATGGGCGGGTTAATTTTAGCATTTTTCAAATTCTCGTTTAAAAACAGGTTTTCAAATATTGGTAAAAAGGCTGCGGTAGCCGGGTAGACCGCCTTAGCCCGGGCCACAGGTACTTATTTTTCCCACTAAAATGGGCCTGGTGCTGCAAATGTAAAAGATATCTTTGTGAACATAATTAATTGATCCTAAAACTATTTAACAGAATATTGCTGTAAAAATTATTTTTAATTTAACAGGGGGGTTGCACATACAAATAATTTGTTGTTTCTTTGGATTCTTCTCCGTTATCCTTCTAAAAACACCCGTCCGCATCCTCCCGAAAAGACCAGTCCAGGCAGTATCCGCGTTTAACCGCACTGTTTGCATTGTTTAACTCTAAATACCACAAAAAAATGAAAGCGCAATTGTTAATCCTCGTACTGCTTATCGCGGCCGGCCTCACATTCACTTCCTGCACCAGTTCTAAAAGCGGTTGCAAAGCAACAGCAGGTTATGTTGGATACGGAAGCAGATAAAAATCACTGCATGTAGTTGTCTTTTTATAAAGACATTTATATACTTAACTGAACCAAGGTTATCTTTAGATTGTTTTAAAGATAACCTTTTTTTATTTTTTATGAACTGGATTTTACTCACCTCCGAAACACAACTGGAACAGCTGATAGCAGCCTCCACCATCAAACCACAGGTCATTTTCAAGCACTCAACACGTTGCTCCATCAGCAGCATGGCAAAAAACAGGCTTGAAAGAAATACGCAGGCAGCTGGTATTGATTTTTATTTCCTGGATTTGCTGGCCCACCGGCCTCTTTCTATGAGAGTAGCCGATGTCTTTAATGTGCCGCATGAATCGCCGCAAATATTACTGATCAAAAAAGGCAATTGTGTGTATGATGAAAGCCATTCAGGCATCAGAATGGATGATATTATGGAAAAAGCGGAGGCGGCATAAGGCATTGGCCATCTGCCATTTTTTCTTACCGTCAACTTTTTATAAAAAAACCGCCCCTATTTCTTCCTGTAAAAATAGAGTGATTGTGTGCTGCCACCCCCTTTTTCGCTGAGGGTATAAAAGCCACTGTTGTCAAGGGCAAAACCAACTGCCTCCCCCTGGGGCTCCGGCTGGTAACCCAATGCGGTAGCGGTTTTTTGCAGCGTTTGAGGAATGGTTTCCCCCGATAGCCTGGGATAGTAATTGAGTGCAGTGTATGTCTTGGTGATGATGCCCGCGCCGTCACTACTGATGGCCGCACTTACCACACCGTTATAGGAGAAACTTGTTACGAAAACTGCCGTATTCACTGCAGTAGTGCTGTAAGGATAACTGAGCTTATAGATTCCTGATACTGCATCGCGCTTGGTAATAATAAAAATATCTTTGCTGGCATCATCAACAAGGAAAGCTTCTGCATCGCGCGGACCATCTGCATAAGTAAAACGGATAAGATCTAAAACACTTACGGTGTCTGCCGTTGACGGCGGCTCTTCCATCCGGTAGAAACCAACGCTGCCCCTTACCGCATTGTTATCGCCAATATCTGCTACATACAGGTATTTTTTTGCTGGGTCAGGACCTGCTGCCAGTGCAATATCTTCCCAATCAGTGTTAACTGCACCTTTCAGGTATATTTTCTTTATTGAGTTGGCTGCATGGTTCAGCAGGAATAATTGAGGGGGATTGCCACTGTCTTCCTCTACCCATAAATAACCTGGATTGAGCTTGCTGTCTGCAATGCCACTTGCTTCATTAATTAAGGCAGTAAGTGGATAGCCCTGCGGGGTATTTTCAAATGAAACAACGGTACCGGGTGCAACTGGGGAAACAGCAGCACCCTGACCTTTATTACAGCAGCATATGTTCAATAACAAAAAAATGCCCTGTACAGTAATAAAAGCAGGATGAAACAGGTATTTCACAAAAAAGTTTTCACGAATATAGCATGTATCATTGTGAAATACCAGCCTTTGTAAAAGGCAACGGCTATTTTCAAACAGCCGTCGTTTGCCAACAACGAAGCAGTATTAATCATTTTTTGTTTCCTGCTGAACGCCTGCAGGCGCACGGTTGGCCTTTTCAGTAGAATCTTTGATGCGTTTTCTCTCTTTTTTCTTAAAATAGCCCCTCAACAGGAAACTGTGTTTGGCAGCTTCCATATTGTCTGTAACACTGGTAGCGGTTTTCTTCACAGTTCCAACGGTTTCCCGCGCCGTACTAAGGGTACCTTCCAGGTTTCTCACCAGTTTATCATCGTTTATCAACCTGCCAAAAGAACCTTCGCCACTGTTTATTTTACCCATTACACTGGCCAGACTGCCGGTCAGCTGCTCTGCATTGTCAGATATTTTAGAAAGATTATTAACTATCCTGTCTACGTCTACAGGGTTCACGGATTTGATTTTTCCGCCTTTTTTTACTACCGGAGACGAATAGCTGCCGGGAGCGATAATGACCAGTTTGTCGCCCATCAGACCGTCGCTGCCAATACTGGCAGCGGCATCTTCTTTAATATAAGGCCTGATGTCTTTTTGCAGCAACAGCATTACCGCCACAGTAGTGTCATTCTGTATGCTGATATTGTCTACCGTGCCCACATTGATGCCCGCATACCTTACATAGTTACCTTCTTTCAGCCCCGAGATGTTTTTAAAATTTGCCGTCACATAAAACGTTCCTCCAAACATATTTTTCTGGCTGCCAATGATAAATACAAGTGTAAGCAGCAACAGTATGCTCAGCAATACAAATGCGCCGGTTTTCACTTTTTGTGACACGGGGGTATCCATAGTAATAGTTATTTAAAAAATGATCGTATAAAAGCGTCTTCAGAATTTTCCAGTTCATCGCAGCTGCCTTCTGCAACAAACTCGCCATTGCTCATAATCAGCACCCTGTCTGCCGTAATACGGGCGCAGGGAATATCATGCGTAATAATCACTGAGCTGGTATCATATTTCTGCTGCATATCCAGAATCAGCTTACTTATTTCCTTAGACGTGATAGTATCCAGTCCCGTTGTAGGCTCGTCATACAGCATCACTTCCGGTTTCACAATAAGGGTGCGGGCCAGTCCCATCCGTTTGCGCATACCTCCGGATAATTCCGAGGGCATCTTATCAATTACTTCAGACAGGCCTACTGCTTCCAGCACTTCTTCTGACAACTGTGCTATTTCCTTTTTGTCTTTAATGGCAGATACCCTTTCCAGCGGGAATGCCAGGTTTTCTCTTACCGTCATCGAATCGTACAAGGCAGCGTTCTGAAAAAGAAATCCAATGCGGCGCCGCAGGGCTTTCAGGGCCTGTTCATCCATTTCGTTTACTTCGCTGTCAAAAACTTTTAATGAGCCCTCGTCCTGCGTCAATAAACCCGCTATGCATTTAATCGTAACCGACTTACCTTCACCCGACTTACCCAATATCACCACATTTTCTCCACGGTTTACCGTAAGGTTTATGTTGGACAACACCTGGTGACCATTAAAACTTTTTTTCAAACCGCATATCTGTATTACCTGCTCCTGCTCCATCGGATGTCTGCTGATTTATTGGTAAAAAAAAACGTTGGTAATCTGTACCACAAGGGCATCAATAATAATAATCCAGACAGAAGCTGTTACTACCGCTGAATTAGCAGCCAGTCCTACACTTTCTGTGCCCCTGTTGGAATGAAAACCTTTATAACAGCCTACAAAGCCAATGGCAAAACCAAACAAGACTGTTTTTATAAAAGAGGGAATGATATCGGAAAACTCAAGCACAGCGGTGGCCTTATTGAAATATAACCAGGGGTTCATTGCTCCGCTGAGGTTGGTAGCAGCAAATCCACCCATTAATGCAACCACATCTGCGAATATTGTCAACAACGGTATCATCAGTGTACAGGCTAATATTCTTGTTACTACCAGGTATTGCATGGGGTTGGCGCCGGATACCTCCATGGCATCAATCTGTTCTGTTACATTCATGCTGCCCAGCTCTGCACCAATACTGGAGGAAATTTTGCCGGCGCAGATGAGCGCCACTATTACCGGACCTATTTCTCTTATTACCGAAATGGCTACCATACCCGGAATAAAACTCTCTGCCCCAAACTGCTTCATAGTAGGTTGCGACTGCAGGGTAAGTACAAAACCAAGGATAAAACCGGTAAGCGCGATTATACCAACAGACCTATAGCCGGTAGTATAGGCCTGGCGTGAAAATGCCTCCCACTCAAACCCTCTTTTAAAACTATTCCTGAAAAACGATTTCAAAAAAATAGCCTGGTCTGCTACATTGATAAATACGGGACGAAGGGAAAGCTTACTGGACATAAAGAGGGCTACAGTTTATACCTGCCAAGCACAGGCACAAACATTATTACTAATAACCTGCCACAAATGAAACGGCCGTTGCCGCGCAGCACAATGCGGAGCAGCCCTTTATAAACCTTAGGCCCAGGGGCCCTGCAAGAAATATTTGTAGAAAAAAATACCCAAACAATGTTACTACGTAACAACTATTCTTTGCCGGTGGCGATGTCTGATTCGGTGAGCCGCCACTGGTGATCGAAGAAACCCGTCATTTTTATGCCGCCGCTGCCATTTTTCAGCATCTCCAAAGAAAAAAACATAAAGTCGGGGAATCCGCTGGCACCGGCAAAATACTGATTGGCATTTACGGCATGCATTCCCCGGAGACCGGTACCTGCAACAACACCTGCCGATAATCCAGCTGTATTCTTCAATGGCCATACAAAATAGGCACCCAGATCATCTCCTTTAAATAATTTGTTGCCGGCGGTGATACTGCCGCGGTCTACGCGCAAAGGACAATCATTCAGCAGCTGGTTATACACGCTGTTGGTAGATGCATTGCCATAGATAATGATATTCCTGCCTGCATATGCTGAACTATTATAGGCTGCATCTGCAATAATATCTACTGAGCCATTACCCCGGTAATACCAGGTTTCGGCATCGTACCTGGCCTTGTTGAAACTCCATTCATTTTCTTCGCTGCTTCCCCCGGTACCATATACAAACAACATCCGGTTATTAAACGGGTCTTTAAAAGTACCATACCTGCCGGGGCCTTTCTGTGCGGCATCCGGCGCACCGGTAATGGCCCACTGATTATTTTCTTTTAACAGGAAAATACTATCCCGGTCGCTTTTTACATTGTAATGAACTGTATTTAGACTGTCCAGCAAAATATCAACAGCTGCACCGGATTTCCAGCCCGTAAGCGCCAATTGCAGCAGGCGTATATTGTCTGTTGTACCAGAGATGATTTGCTGCTGCTGATTACGGTGCAATTGCAGGCGGCTGTATTGCAAAGGATGCAACTGCTGTATTACCGAAGCCCACCTGAAACGGGCTGATATACCGGGGCTGGCCGTGGTGAAATCAATATGGTTAACTGCACTGTCGGGGCTGCGGCTATGCCATTTAAAAAAATCAAACAATGGCGGCCAGTCTACACTCTGATCACCAAACCAATGTTCACCGCCCGGATATTCATAATAACTCATGTCTGTATGAAAGTCGGCCAGTACCCTGCGCATTTGCCATGCATATTTTACTGAGACTACTTTATCTGAATCGCCATGCAGTACATACACAGCAAGTGTTTTATAATTGGCTGCCAGCTTTACAACATCACTCTGGTTGCTGGCCCTTAAAAGCATTTGTTCTACACCGGTAGCACCCGCCACGGGTATGGCGCCGTCTGCAGATCCGTATTCTTTCAAAGTGGGGTAACCGGAACAGGGTGCAATGCCTGCCCACAGGTCCGGGTAGGTGGCGCCCAAAAACCAGGTACCATGGCCGCCCATTGAATGCCCGGTCAGATAAATATGCTGTGGATCTGGGTTGAATTTATTCTTTGCAATAGCCAGTACTTCCAGCGCATCCAGCCTTCCCCAGTCCTCCCAATTAAACCCGCGGGGCCTTCGGTTGGTGGCCGCCACCAATGTACCCCAGTTTTTAGACTGGTAGGCTTTGGCCTGCCCGATGGCTTCTACCCCCGCGCCATGTACAGAGAGGAACAGCGCAGCCGGGCCATTGGCCACGGGCAACTGGGGAGTAACAGCGTAATATTGCAAACTACCATCAATGGCACTGGTAAATGTGTTGCGGTATTTATTACCGGCAGCCACTGCTTCTATGGGCAATTGTTTCTCATCCAGTATTTGTCCGTTGCTGGTGAGCGTTATAGCACAATTGTATTGGCCTTTTTCAATGATGGTCTGTGGGCTAAAATTAAACGCACATTTACGGGTAGACATGCGCGGCACCATGGGCAGGTTTGTAATAGTAGTGATGCCACCGGCAATGCTCCTCAGCTGCAGGTTTTTTAAATCTTTGTCAGAACTATTGATGATTACCACCGCTGCCTGCAGTATCTTTTCTCCGCTGCCGGCAACTATGTCCGGCACCGTAGCATCTTCTGTATTCAGCTGAACAGGCGTTTTGGGGAAAATAATCCTGGCGGTGACGGCTCCGCCGACACGCACATACAAGTGGTTGAGGCCTTTCTTTAGTTTTACCGGTGTGTATAACCAGCCGGCGCCGTAGGGGTCACCCGCATGGGGGACAGCATTAAAGAAAATGGACCCAGCCCCGCTGATTTGCAGGAGTGCTGTTTTTGCCTGTGGAGCGGTATAACTGAGATAAATATAGCCGCCGCTGAACTGCCTGCTGCGAAAACGGTGTAAACTATCTGCATTCACTTCCTGCCATACTATAGGGTTGCCTTTATCGTCTGACATACCTGAAACTGCTCCTGCTACCGGTATCTGCAGTGCATTTGTATATAGCTGGTAAGCCAGCTTATCGGTATACAAGGCTTCACGTCCATAATGATGAACACCTGCAATAGACAACCCTTTTGTAAACCATGCAGTGTCCTGCGCGATAGCGTCATTCAAAAGAAAAAAGCAGCAGACCGTGAACAAACCCCGGATATTATTCATAACAGCAGTATTACAATTTTATACCTGCATGTTAAAACATTTTTCCGATGCGGTCAAATGATAATTTATGAGGAGGGTGGCTGTGATTTTGCTTTAGTGGCTTTGGGTGTTTTTGTACTCCTTCGCAAAACAAGCCATTGCCCCTTATGCCTCACCGGTATTTCATCACCCAGCAATCGCCCCCACGGTTTCAATTCATCAATCCTGTCGAATATAATTTTCAGGATACCCGCAAAAGGGATGGAAAGAAACATGCCTGAAACACCCCAGGCTGCATTGCCCAGCAAAACGAACACAATAGAAATCAGTGCATTGATCTGCACCTGCGAAGAAACAATGTACGGCACCAGGAAATGATTGTCTATAAACTGTATTACCATGTAACACACCAGAATAAGGATTTGCGTATGAAACCCATCTTTTGTAATGGTGGCAATAATAATGGGTAAGGCTACTGAAATAATACCGCCGATATAGGGCAGTATATTAAGAATGGCACCAATAACACCCAGCAATATCCAGTATTTAACGCCCAGCAGCAGCAATACAAGTGAGTTTAATACCGCCACAATCAGGGTCTCAAGCACCAGCCCATACATATAACTTTGTATAGCCCCCTTGGTTTGGTGCAGCACAGCACCAACTTTCTTAAAATTTTCCTCCGCAAACACCTCGTAGAGAAAATTCAGCAATAGGGTTTTATAGTAAAGAAACAGGAATGAATATACCGGGAACAATACCACAGCAGCAATTGAACCCAGCAAGGTATTGGCGGTGGAGCCAATCAGCGGTTTCATATTGGTACCCGCTTCTTCAATGGCTTTTTGCTGTTTTTCCACCCCGATATTAAATCGTCTGCTGATATCGTGCTGCACCTGTTCTGCCAGCTCCAGAAAGCGTTTCTTCATTACCGGTAACTGGTCAGCAAAGCCTGCTATCTGTGCAGATAGAAAATAGCCCACCGCAGCAATGAAAATTAAAGCAATCAGCAGGGCCAGTGAAATTGCCACTACCCTGTTTATCTTCCATTTTTCAAAACGGCTTACCAATGGGTTTAAAAGAATGGCTATCAGCAGCGAAAAGGCCAGCGGCACCAGTATGTCACGCAGGTTTAACAGCACATATACAAATAAGATCAGCCCCAGCAGGATAACAGTGGCTTTAAGATAGAAAGGGTATTGCTTCAGCATAGAGCAGTAGTTTTAAAATTTAGGGTATGTTTATCAGGGCTGCACGGGGTTTGCGGCAAGCTTGACTTCGTCATCAGCAATTTTTTTCCGCAGGTTTTCAATCTCCTTATTCAATGATGAAAGATCGTCCGATGCGTTCCTGGCTTTTTTTGCGCAACTTTCGGCATGCTTTGCTGCTTTCCTGGCTTTTTTGGCCAGCTTTTTATCCTGTGCGTCGCCGGCCAGTTTTGCTGCTGCTTCTGCATTGTCCGCTGCAGCTTTCTGTGCGGCTGAGGCAGTTGCGTCCATCTCCCGCGTCTTATCGGCAATGCTGTTTTCCATTTTCGCCAACTGCAGTTTGCGCTCATTTATCTTGCTGCTCAGTTCCAGCGATTGTTTCTGTTGCTTTAACAGGTTTACAGAATCGGGAGACACCTGTCCAAATCCACTTACTGCCGTTAATAACACAATGGAAGCGCTTGTCAAAAATTTCATGGTATTCATATTCTCATTTTTTGGTCAACCTCCATAAAACAATTGCTGTGCCCGATAAATGGGAAGCCAAAATAACTATTTACACATTTTTTGACTGAAATATGATGATTATTTTCCACACTAAAAAAAATCAGGCCCCGTAAAAGGCCTGATTTTATAAGAGGTTGTGTCGTGCTAAGCCCTGCGTATTACCTTCAGCAATACAGCAATGATGGCTATCACCAATAATACATGTATAATGCCGCCCGACTGATAACCGAAATAACCGATTGCCCAGGCAATGACCAGTATTACCGCAATGACATACAAGAGATTTCCCATAATTTTCTTTTAATAAGTTGATATAATAGTGGAATAATGCACTGTGTAATTATAAAACTGTGCCAGAAAATTTCACATTTATTTAAAACTTTGTGTGCAGCGGCTGGCGAATCCCGTTTTCCCATAGCGCGACATTCTTCCATTCCCTAATTCTGGCATACAATTATATAATAGGTAGTAGGCTACCCAGTTACCGGAGGCCTTCACTTTAAAACCTATTGTCAATGAAAATTTCAACGGCGAAAAAAACCGTACTGATTATAGATGACGAAGAAGAGTTGTGTATGCTGATGGAAATGGTGCTTGAAAGAAAACAGTTTCAGGCCACCAGTATCCATTCACTGGAAGATGCCCTGCATACCATTGAGCAGCTGAAACCAGATTATATTTTTTTGGACAACCACCTGCCCGATGGACTGGGCATTGATTTCATAAGAAAAATGATTGCCACCCGCCCCCAGGCAAAAATTGTAATGATGACGGCTTACAACGAAAAACAGTTAACAGAGAAAGCATTGGAAGAAGGTGCTTCCTATTTTCTGCACAAGCCGTTTAACAGGAACAATATTGAGAATATCATCAACAGCCTGTAGGTAGAGGGGGCTACGGATTGGGCGTCTCCAGCTGCTTTTCTTCTTTGATCTGCATGTCCGGCAGAAAAGACATCAGCAGCATCAGCGCGGCAGCTGCTACCAGCAGGTACAATCCTATTCTCTTCTCAGGGCATTCTCCGCCATAACAGCGGCTGAGCATAATATAGTTACGTATTGCCCAGGCAACATTGAATCCACAGAAAAAGATATTGGTACGTTTCGCCCACACCAGGGGCAGTAAAAATAAAATACCTGCACCTGTTGAACAAACGATGTTTATCAGGCCGGGCTTGCCAAAATTGTGTTTGCCGCTGGCGAACATACCCGCAATCTCCAGTTTTACAGAAGGCACGTAGACCCAGGGAAGATAACAAACCAGCAGCACGGTGATAGCGGCACCAAGACCTATCCATGTAGAATATTTCATTACAACATAATTTATTGGCAGCAATACAGCCTTTTCTAACCAGCTTTCAGCAGCAGAAAGGTTGCAAAGATAACCATGCCTGCCTGCAAACAATAGGTTTATTCGCCGCTTCCAAGCCGCATTTTATTTTTAAAGCCTGCTTTTGTCCCGCGCCGGCATTACTATTCTGCAGCCGAAAACCCTTCCTGCAGTTTTAGTGGGAGATGCTGCGATGCGGATATTCACAGACTGCTTACCGTTAATCAATTCAGCAGGTATGGGATATTCTTTGTCGTAAAATTTCCCGGTCTCTCCCCCATCCCAAACCACAGATGCCAGTTTAATATCATCTATCAATATATCAAAAGCCCGGTTTTTATCGTCGCCGAAATAGGTACACAGCAGTACATTTGCTGTATCGGGGTTTACCTTCATATCGAACGAAAAGAAACCACCTGCCCTTGCTTCTCTGCCCTTGCGGGTAAGCGCATCGCCCGGGTATGAATTAATGGAAGACTTAAGGTGATGATCCCGTTCCGGCTGCATTTCGCCCAGCCGCATGATGTCGATGGTTCTTTCTTCAACAGCTTTCTGCTGCTCTTTTTCTTCTTTATAGGCCGCTTCCCGTGAAACCCACTCTTCATTGGTGAAGTAATCCCAGTAAACACTGTAAAAATGTTTGTCCATACTGTACAGGGGCGACAACTCAGTATCAAAAGGTTTGCCTACATCCTGCATTTTAAAAGTAAGCGGTTTATTTGCCACCGGCTTTGCCCATTCAGTGGCATTGCGGTTGCTGGTCAGTAATACAGGTGTACCGTAAACGGGATCCGGCATGGTAGCCCCTAAATCACCCGCCAGTACCACCGGCCCATACAACAATGCTACCCTGTTTTTATTATCGGGCATGCTTTCCATGTACAAATACATATCAAACACCAGTTCAACCTTATCGTTGTTCTTCCAGGTATTGCTGACGGCAAAATAGCCATTGGCGGCTTTTTTAGCAGGAACGATTTTGCCGTTCACTTTTATAACTACGTTATTACCTGCCCACCAGGGATTCCTGATGTACAACACAAAGGCGGCTGGCTTTGGCGTAGTGATGGTAAGTGAACTTGTATTGGCTTCCGGGAAGCTGGTAGTCTGTGTGATGACGATATTTTTTTCACGCCAGTTCAACCGCGATGGAATGAAAAGGTTCACAAATAGCCCGCCATCTGCACTGCGGTAGTAAACAGCTTCTCCATACTTGGTATGATTCTCTATACCTGAGCCCACGCAGCACCAGAATGAATTGAATTTATCTGAATACTGTTTTTGCCCACCCATCCGCAACGGCGTAAAATAACACATCATGCCACTGTCTCTTTCCTGGCTGGCCAGTATATGGTTGTACAGCGCACGCTCATAATAATCTGCATATTCCGCCCTGGGGTTGAACGCAAAAAGGTTGCGTGTCAGTTTCAGCATATTATAGGTGTTGCAGGTCTCGGTGGTATTATCGCTCAGCCTGTCATTCAGTTTGTCTTCATCGCCCAGGTATTCATAGTTGCTGTTACCCCCGTTTACATAGGTATGATGATGTACGATGGTATGCCAGAAATAATCTGCAATGGTACTGTCCTTTTTATCGCCGGTCAGCTGGTACCGTCTTTCAGCGCCTATCACTTTTGGAATATTGGTATTGGAATGCCTTCCCTGCATCACGTCTTTCTGCATGGCCAGCGAATCGAGCACAACTTTATGATGAAACAGGTAAGACTGGCGCAGGAAATTTTTATCACCGGTCACTGCATACATATTCACCAGTATTTCATTCATGCCACCATGCTCGCAATCCAGCATTTTCTGCAGCTGCTCAGCGCTGAGATTTTTTAATTCATTATCAATCCAGCCCGCCATACGCGATAGTATACCCAATGATTGCACATTGTCGCAATACAGGTAAGCATCCAGTAAACCTGCCATCACTTTATGAATGGTGTACCATGGCGCCCATACCCCGTTCAAATCAAAACCTTTGGAGCGGATATCGCCCCTTGCTACCTGCCTCCATACACTGTCTTCATTGGGAATGGAACCCACATAGCCAGTTTTACGTGCCTGCTGGCAGAGCGCCAGCTCAGTAACAATATAGTCTACCCTTTCTTTAAAACGTTTGTCGTGCGCGGCTGCATACATCATAGCGCAGGCAGAAAGATAGTGTCCCAGTGTGTGGCCCGATAAAGTTTCCGACTCCCACCCACCATACAATGAATCTTTTACCTTCAAACCGGCAAATAAGCGAAAGCGGTGCAGTAAACGATCCGGCGAAATCTCCAGCAGATAGACCCCATCCAGGTCCATGGCTTTTTTAAACACCCCGCCCGTAATGGCCACGTCACTGATATTAAATGCATATGCTTTTACCGGAACAACCGGCTTCACCTTCATTTTGGGCTGGTGGTATTCTGCCACGTAGTTCTGCGAAAATACCGGCGCAAAAAATAAAAGACACACAAGGGCTAAATAATTTTTTTTCTGCATGAGCTGGGTATTAGACGTGTGCAATATTATGTATGCTGCTATTTGTTAAGGAAGTTTGTAAAACCGCCAGCTGCTCTGGTAATCTTGTTTTATGGGTTGGCTGGTTAAAATATTACGCAGCATTTCTATGGGCATACTGTTTTGCTGCATTACCGCATCATGAAACTGCTTTACCGTCATTTTTTTACCGGCCACTATTTCGTTGCGGAGGGCCATTATCTGCATGCCGCCAATCATATAGCCCACCTGGTAGAGCGGACTGTAGCCGCCCGTAAACGACCTGCGCACTTCGCCCTCTGCATTGGCTTTTTCGTGATTAACACGGTCAATCAGGAAATTGATACACTGCTGCGGGCTCCATTTACCCATATGATAATTCAATGAGAAAATAATACGTGCACAGCGGTGCATGCGCCAGAAGAGCATGCCAATACGATCTTCGGGAGAAACAGAAAACCCTTCGTTCCACAAGGCCATCTCCCAATATAAAGCCCATCCTTCTGTCCAGAAAGGTGTTGAATAATGACGGTAAGTGTTCACGTGCTCGTTCATAAACTGCTGCAGGTAGTGCCCGGCAATCAATTCGTGGTGTACGGTGGCGTGCGAGAAATGAGGATTGTTACCCCGCATGCTCATCATGCGGGCATCAAAATCCATGCTGTTAGTTGGATAAGAAATCAAAAATTCTTCACCACCCAGGAAAAACGGGTTCACCAGCTGCATGCGTGGACTCATCATGGCAATGCGCCAGGTCTCCTCTGCCAGTGATGGTATGGTGATAAGATCTTTGTTTTTCAAAAATGCCACTGCATCGTTATAAAGTTTTACCATGGCCGCAGGTTGTTCGCCGGCAGGCACATAGCTCTGTTTCACTTTTTCCATAGCAGCCTTCCAGTTGGTACCAAAGCCCATTTCAGCACTGGCTTTCAGCATTTCCTTATCGCACCAGGCAAATTCCTTATTGGCAATATCAATTAATTCTTCCGGTGTGTAGGGAACCATTTCATACTGTAACTGCCGCACTATCTCCTCTCTGCCAATGGGGAAGCCAACAATGCCACTGGAATCTTTATTGGGAGCGTTTTTGTCTGCACTGGACCTGAAGGCCTGTGCATACGATGCTAAACTGCTGTCAAGCTTGCGGTAGTTATCGGGAACCCACCAGGTAAACAGCGGGTCGTAGGTGTTATAAAAACTGAATACGTTTTTGGCGGCAGCCTGCAAACCCCGGATGATGATGTTGGCACGACGGCTGTTGCTGACCGTTATATTTTTCTCCAGCAGCAGTTTTGCCTGTAATTGCTGCAGTTGTTTATTGATGGCAAAAAAATTGGCGGCCACATTTTTTCCGTCTACCATTCCACCGCGGCGCCTTATTTTCTCCAGCGCGTAGATAGAATCTGCAAAAGGAAACCATTCCTGTACGGCAGCAAAAGAACTTGTTTCGGCGCCTGCCTGGAAAACAGCTTCTTTCAGATCGCGTTTAAAAAGCACATAGTCTGCTTTGCAGCCCTGGGTAAGACCGGCATAACTGATTTTATCCAGCCGCTCCAGGTAGTCTGCAGCCAGTTTTTTGTAGCGGTCCCTCAGTTCTGGTGATCCTTCCACAATGTATACCCTGTCCAGCGCCATTACATCGGCATAATAACTCTGGATGATATTGGGCATCTCGTTACAGGGAACATAGTCCTTGCTCATCTGGGCTGATAACGGAGAATAACCAATGGTGATAACAGCGATGAGATAAAGTAGTGTGCGCATAATTAGAAAGAATGTCTGATGGCTGATTTATGGATGTCCGCCCGGCCATGCCCCGCGAGAATGAATCTTTCGGGATCGGGTTCGGACGGGTCTGATTTCTTTATACGTCGAAAACAGCACAAAATGATAGTGCTCTCTCCATGGTTTGTCACTAAGAAAGGCCGGTTCTGTATTATTACCAGGTATTGTTGTACTGGTGAAGACGTTCTCACATTTCCACACTTTCACACTTTCACATTTCCTCATTTTCTATATTACCTGGAAACCGAACGCATACGGATCGTCTTCTTCGTCTATACTGATGGTATTGTAGCCATAAATCCTGGCCCAGCCTTCTATGCCCGGCCTGATGGCCGTTTTACCAGTTCCGAATGCATTGGGTATTTCCTCTTCAATAGTACCGGTAAAGCGCGAACCGATAATGCTTTCATGAATAAATGCATCTCCATTTTTCAGTTTGCCTTTTGCATACCATTGGGCCATGCGGGCAGAGGTGCCGGTACCGCAGGGGCTGCGGTCAATGGCCTTATCGCCATAAAAAACCGCGTTGCGGGCGGTAGAAGTTGGATCCAGTACGGCCCCTGTCCATAATATATGTGAACAGCTGTTGATGGTAGCATTCTCCGGATGCACAAAGGAATATTTCTCATTGATGCGTTTGCGCAATTCCCTTGCCCAGGCAATTAACTTATCGGCACCGTAATGCTCGATGCCTTTGAAATTTTTCTGTACATCCACGATGGCGTAAAAATTACCGCCATAGGAAACATCCACCACCAGTTCGCCCAGTTCGGGGCAATCCACTATAAGACCTTCTGCTGCCAGGAAACTGGCAACATTGGTGAGCTTTACGCTTTTTACTTTTTTTCCCTCCTGTTTGTAACTGATCAGTACCAGGCCCGCTGGTGCTTCCATGCGTATTACACCCGGTTGTTTCGGCCTTATCAATCCTTCTTCTATGGCAATGGTGATAGTGCCGATGGTGCCATGCCCGCACATGGGCAGGCAGCCGCTGGTTTCTATAAACAAGACCGCTACGTCATTGGCCGGATCATGTGGCGGGTATAAAATACTGCCGCTCATCATGTCGTGCCCGCGGGGTTCAAACATGAGTCCCTTGCGAATCCAGTCATACTCCCGCAGAAAATGCTGGCGCTTTTCGCTCATATCACTGCCGGTTAAAAAAGGACCTCCACCTGCTACTAAACGCACCGGGTTGCCGCAGGTATGCGCATCTATGCAAAAGAATTTTTTGGACGACATGTTTTATATTTTGATCCATCGAACCACGGAGGCAGGGTAGCAGGGACTAACACGGGATAATTAATAGCTAAAAAATCCCGCACAAGCAACACCCTGCTGGCAGCATCCCGCCTATGAGTAATCAATGCGGCAAAGCAAATATTACTCCGTGCAACCCTGTGTCACCGCGTCTCTATGGTTCAATTACGCGGGTTGCAGTTTTGTCAAATGCATATAATCGGGTAATGCCGGCCTTGTAGCAATGGCCTTGTTCACTGTATCCAGCACCCACTGTCTTTCTTTACCTTCCAGCACCAGCCGGGGCGCCCTTACATATTCTGTACCCAGCCCGGTCTGGGCTGCTGCCAGTTTAATGTACTGCACCAGTTTTGGCATAATATCCAGTTCCAGCACAGGCAGGAACCAGCGGTAAATAGACAGGGCCTCTGTATATCTACCGGCCTTCATTAAGCGATAAATGGCAACGGTTTCTGCAGGAAATGCATCTACCAGTCCACCTACCCATCCGTCTACACCCAGGGCCATTTCTTCCAGGGCCAGGGTATCTACACCACAAAGAATTTTGAACCTGTCGCCAAACGCATTTTTCAGCCTGGTAACATTGGATACATCGCGGGTAGATTCTTTAATAGACTGGATGCTGGCCACCTTGGCCAGTTCTTCAAACATGGCAATGGTCACCTCAATTTTATAATCGTAGGGATTGTTATAAATCATAATGGGCAAACTGCTGTTGGCCGCAATGGTTTTGAAATAGGTAACCGTTTCACGGTCGTCTGCCTTGTAGCGCATGGGCACCAGTATCATCAGGCCATCGGCGCCATTTTTTTCAGCATTCTGTGCAACGGCGATAGCGGCTTTGGTAGACTGCTCAGATATGGTAACAATGGCTGGAACGGGGCGGTTCATTGTTTTTTTACAATGCAGCAGCAATTCCGTTTTTTCTTCGTTCAGCAGGGTGCTGGCTTCACCCAGGGAGCCGCCCATTACCACCCCATCAATACCAGCATCCAGCTGGGCATTGAGGTTCAGCGTAAACATGTCGAAATCAATGGTATCATCTGCCTTAAAAGGGGTGAGCATTGCAGGATATACGCCCTGCCATTTTGGATTTGCCATATGTAGTTTGGTTGATTCTCACAAATGTAACCCTCCAAAGGCAAATTATCATGAGTAAAATGGGGCTTAACAAGTTCCACCGGGGAGCAGCAAATGATGGCGGTCTGACCTGCGGTACCGACCGCCACCAGTCTCCCGTCAGCGCAATGCAATGATCACAATCTGGGTGAAGCCGGTTTATAAAGTCCCTCAAAAAAATTAACTCCTTTTGTTTTAAGCCTGCGCCTGAATACCCTATCGCCTGCTGTTACATAGAGGATGTTGAAATCCGGACCACCAAAACAACAATTGCTTGTCTGGTTATTGGAAGGCGGTGTGGTGATAATAGCGTTTACCCTTCCCAGTTGGTCCAGTATCTGGATACCCAGTTTGGTGCACACATACATACGGCCGGCCGTATCCGGCTTCAGGCCATCTGACCATGCATTTTCTTCCGTGTCCAGCACCTGCAGCCAGCCATAACGCTGTTTATTGGTAAGCGACCCATCCGGCTGAATGGTATAAATCCATACCCAATGGGAAGCGGATTCTGTAATACAGAGCTGTTGCTGGTCGGGCGAGAGGGTGAGGCCATTGGCAAATTTCAGTCCTTCATCTACCACCCTTTTATCGCCGTTGGGACGAACCAGCCATATCTTGCTGGGTTTGCTTACACCATCGGGAGCAGTAACATAAATATTGCCGTTTTGTGCCACAACAATATCGTTCCCGGCAATACTGTCTGCCAGCACAGTCTCCTTTTCATTGGCATCGTAACTAAGTACTTGTTTGGTGCCTCCCGCTGCAGTATAACGTTTACCATCAGCCCCAAACCCGGTACCACTGGCTTTTTTTGCATCCAGTGGAAGTGCTACCGGTTTCCCATCTACCCCTATTTTATACGTTTTTGCATTGGTGACATCATGAAAAAAAACTTCTCCTTTTGCGTTGGCCGCTATACCCTCTGTAAAAGTGTAGCCTTCGCCTACCAGCTCCCAGCCAGCGCCGGGTAATAAGATATCGCTGAGTACCTGGTTGCGTGAAGCACCCGCAGCCACTGGCTTTGGCCAGTCTTTCCATAGCCAGCGCATGGCATCGGGGAAAACGGCAGTTCTCTGGTTACCATTGTGGCCACCCTCACCCCACACATGGTTTACCTGATACCCGGCAAACTGCAGCGCCCGCTCCATCATTTCATTTTCCTTCCACCAGTCGCCCGCGTAAATATTCAAATCATTGGCGCCATCCTGTAAAAAGATGCGCAGCGGTTTGGGTTCGTACTTCCGTATCAGCGATGGATAGCGATCTGCACCGCGCAGGTTTACGTAGGTACCAATTGCACTGAAAACGCGGGAGAATTCGTTGGGAAATTCCCAGGCCGCCGTAAAAGCACAAACTGCGCCGCTGCTGGAACCGCCTATCGCACGATCGTTACCATTTTTAGATAAACGGATTGCCCTCCCGTCTGCAGTTTTCTTTTTTTCTACTTCCGGCAGTAGCTCCTGCAGTAAAAATTTCGCATACGCATTACCGAGGCCATCGTATTCAAAGCTGCGGTTGAAACGGTCCTGTCCAGCCCCATTGGCTGAAACCACCTTCCCCGGCGTAACAAACACGCCGATAGTAACGGGCATTTCTTTATTGTAAATAAGATTATCGAAAACCGTAGGCGCCTTCCACTGAATGCCATCCTGGTTTACATAGACGCAGGCTGGTTGGTCTGGTTTGTACTGCGCAGGAATATATATCCAGTAATCGCGGGTGGTGCCAGGGAAAATTTTGCTGTCACTGAAAGTGAATTTAAGCAATTCCCCTTTGGGTACACCCGGGTGTTCCACACTGGCGGAGTCTACCAGGTATTTTTCGGCAGGCGCCTGTGCAAAAGCATGCAGTTGTACGCAGGTCACTAAAAGAAATATAATTTTTTTCATATGCAATTTGATTTATCGTTATCCATCGCTTCCCGTGCTGGAGGCGGCGCTTCATTCAAAATCCGCCAGACGAAGACCTCAGACTGTAGTCCGCGACTATTCCACACCCCTTACCTGCATCTGTAAGGTATACACAGACTCCGACGCAGTAATGAAAAGTGTCTTCCTGTCTTTCCCACCAAAACAAATATTACCCACCCAGTTGGAAGGCACAGGGATATTGCCCAGTTGTACACCCGAAGCGCTAAAAACAGTAACGCCCTTGCCGCTGAGGTAAACATTGCCCTGTTCGTCGAGCGTCATTCCATCAGACCCTATAGAAGCAAACAACTGGCGGTTTGTCAACAAGCCATCTTTGCCAATCTCATATTTATACGTCTTCCATGCACCAATATCTGCTACGTAGAGGTATTTTCCATCGGGTGTACCTACAATGCCGTTGGGCTGTTTCAGGGTACTGTCCAGTATCACCGGCTGCTGTTTTCCTTTGGGGAAGTAATAAATATCCTGCCTGGCCAGGTCTGGCTTTTTGCGTTCCCAGTAATCACGCTGGTAATACGGATCTGTAAAATACATACCACCCTTTGCATCTATCCATAGATCATTGGGGCCATTGAACCGCGTTCCGTGAAAATCTTTTAAGAGGACCGTAATTTTCTTATTGGCATCGATGGCCAAAAGTTGATTGTTTTCATCTGCACACGCAATCAACCTTCCTTTTGCATCAAAATAGAGACCGTTGGAACGCCCGGTTTTATCCATAAAGACAGACAGCTTTCCATCCGTATCATACTTCCATATTTTATCATTGGGCTGATCGGTGAAGAATATATTTCCTTTCTTATCCACAGCCGGTCCTTC
>JANPGT010000132.1:0-4739 GCA_031424135.1 Chitinophagaceae bacterium | reverse complement strand
GTTGCTATGGCGCCAACCTGATGACATGGTTAATGGGCAGCAGGCCGGTAGCAGTAACTGCCATAACAAGAAAGATTAAACCTGCTATCTATCCCAATGTAGATGATGACGCCACTATTTTACTGGAGTATGCCAATGGGGCCACGGGTATCATTGAAGCTTCCTGGAACTGGCCCTTTGGCATTAAAGACTGGGAAGTATTTGGTGAACATACTTACCTGCATGCATTGAACGGCAATACACTGCAGCGGAGGGACAGGGATTCTGCCGTGTATTACGATGTGCCGGTAAACCCACCCGCCTATAGCAGCAATCTTGTCTACCTGGCAGATGTGCTGAAAGGAAAAACAAGTGCCGTCGCAGACCTTTCTTCCTGGCAAAACAACCTTATTGTGGTAGAAATTCTAGAGGCAGCTAAACTGTCTGCCAAAGAGGGAAGAAAGGTGATTTTATAACCCAGTGCAATCAATTACCGGCGGCCGGTTCCAAACGTTTTGTTTCAACATAGAAATTGATATCTGCAGAAAATAGCTGGGTGTTTTTTGTATGTATTTTCTTTTGCTGCCAACTGGTGGAGGGAAAAAGAAGGATATTTTCTTTTGATCCCATCGATACCCGAAAAGGCATATCAAACCCGGCTATGCAGTTGGTCCACCTGTACTCAAATCTCTTTTTGTTGATCCTGTATTCAAGTACCGGTATTTGAATGGTTCTGAGGTACTGGTTACAGGTACGGGTGAAATCGTGCCCGGTAAAATCATTTATCGCTGCTATTACCTGTTCGGTAGAAACATTCCGGTGATAGAAAGTTTTGTTTAGCCCGCGCAGCATTTTCCGGAAAGCAGTATCGCCCACTAACTGCCGGATCATGTGCAGCAGGGCGCTGGTTTTGTTGTATTTATCGGAGGAGTTGCTGCCCACGATGGGCTGGTCGTTCAATACTTTCTTTGTTATTCCCCGGGCATATTCGTTACCGGCCTCAGCACCACTCAGTGATGCAGTGTAAATGGTTTCCAGGTATTTGGTAAAGCCCTCGTGTATCCAGGAATCGTCATCGTTTAATGCCGTGATGCTGTTGCCAAACCATTCGTGCCCGCTTTCGTGCACCAGTATAAAATCCCAGCGAAGGCCCCGGCCGGTGCCGGAAAGATCACGGCCTTTGAAGCCATTGCCAAAATCATTTCCATAAGCAATGGCGCTCTGGTGTTCCATGCCCAGGTTAGGTGCTTCTACTAACTTGTAACCATCTTCATAAAAAGGATAGGGACCCATCCAGTACTCAAAGCAATGCAGCATGGTATCTGCCTGGAGAAATTGTTCTTTGGCTTTTTCCAGGCTGTAATCCAGTACCCAAAAATCACAATCGAGTGGTCCTTTTTCGCCGGCATACGTCTTATGCCAGCTGGTATACTTACCAATATAAGGAATGATATTGTAGTTGTTAATGGTATTGACTACCGCCCATGTATAGGTGACTGTTGCGTTTTCATGAATCGTTTTTTGCTGCAACCGTCCATTTGCCACCGCTACCAATGAATCCGGAACGGTGATGCTTACCGTTGCGCCGCTGTCAGGTTCATCGCCCAGTATGTCTTTGCAGGGAAACCAGATGCTGGCACCAGAGCCTTCGCAGGTAACGCTCATCCATGGACGTCCTTTTTTATCGGTGGCCCAGATCCAGCCATTGTCCCAGGGGGCACGCACCGACACTTTTGGTACTCCTTCAAAATAGATGGTAATATTTTCAATGCTGCCTTTTTTCAGCGTATCCGGGAACTGTACTTTATAGTTATTGTTATTTCTTTCAAATTTTAATGAAGTATTTTTCCAGTCAACGGAAGTAATCTGTAAAGGCTGCTGCAAATCAATCTGCAGGCTGCTGCGGCTTTCTAGTACCCGAAACCTGATTTGGTTGGAACCGGAAATAAATTTTTTATTAAAGTCAGGCCTTACCTGCAGGTAGTAGTGAACTACGTTCCACCAGGCTTGGTCCGCGTTCTGGCGGACGGTTTGTGCAATACCATTTTGCAATTGAATAAATAACAGTACAATAAGCGAAAAATATTTCATTGAAGCGGTTGTTGCTGCGGGACCAGCCTGCGGTAGCCTTTACAGAATACCGCAGGCTGGTGAACTATGCTAATTTATAAGTAATGGGTTGTCTTTTGTAGGCCCTTACTTTTTTGCCATTTTGCTGGGCAGGTACCCAAACGCCACTTTGTTTAATAGCCCGGATGCTCTCTGCTTTTAATGCTTCCGGGCCGCTAAGGGCTTTTACATCGCTTATTTTTCCGTCTGTGTTTACAATAAACTGCATTACTACTGTGCCCTCTATGTTTTTCTTTACGGCAACATCTGGATAATGCAGGTGTGTGGTGAGGTATTTTATCCATCCCTGTTGTCCGCCTGGATAATCTGCTTCAAATTCTACCTTGGTGAAGATGATGTCTTTGGCCTTTCCATCTGCGGGCGCCGTATCTCTTAAAAAGACAATATCTGCCACAGAATCCTTGATGTCAAAAGTGGCGCGGAATCCCTTCATGTCAGATATGGTGCTGTACTCCTTGTTGTCAGAAATGGTGTTGTAACCCCTGGTGTCAGCAATGGTGCTATATCCCTTTGTTTCACCCACCATGGGGTGGGCGTTGTAATAGTCTTTTGCTTCATTGAGAAAGGCAAATTTTTTATCGCCATTCTTCAGAAAAACAGTGACCAGGTTTTTAGGCAGATCAATCTGAACGGACCGAATGCCGACCATGTCAATTTTGTACAGCGCTTCTGCTGAAATAGTGTCTGCACCTGATGAATACTGCAGGAAAGAAATATTACTGCTGGCTTGCGCATTGCTGTACTGCACAATCCCCTCTAGAATTTTGCGGGCTATTTTTTCCTGGTTGGCAGAATTACTTATAAAGGCAAGATCTGAAGGATTGGTGATAAAGCCGCATTCAAGCAATACTGCAGGGCAGCTGTTGTGATCAAGCACCTGCACGCCCACTTCTCTTTGCTGAATGGTCTCGTTGGTAGCATAAGTGTTTTTCAGGCTTGTTAAAAGTGTAGACGCTAATTGTTTTGCCTTTGCATCGTCTTTTTTGCCCGAGATCCAGGCTTCAATACCAGTGCTGTCTGTATTCGGAGAAACAGTAGCATTTACATGAATGGAAACAAACGCTGCGGCATTGGCATTTTTTGCAATGGCTACTCTGTTAAGTAAGTCTTCTTTTAGATCTCTGGCGTTGCCTACAAGTGCGTCATTTTCTCTTGTAAGTACAACATTAATATTGAATCCAGGGGCCAGCATCTTTATTTTTTGTGCAATGCTGAGTGTAATGTCTTTTTCAGCTATTTTGCCATTGCTTATTGTACCCGGGAATATTCCGCCGTGACCGGCATCAATGACAACAGTGATATTCTTATTGGCATATTTGCTGTTGGTTGCGGCAGACTGGTGGTTGGTTAGCTTCACTGCAAAAGCAGATACCAGTACAAAAAGCAGGGGCAATGCCATTATACGGCGGATATAACCGCTGCGGCGGATAATGTTTGATTGTGTAATCATGGTAATACGTCGTTTTATCTGGTTATGAAAAAAAGGATGGATCAGCTGGGGCGTTTTTTGCCTGATGGCATGCATCACCAGTAATTCAGCATATTCATAGCGGTTGCTGGAGGAAGCCGCGTATTCGTCTGCCAGAAATTCGTGGATGGCCTTGATTTCTTTTTTAATAAGGTGAAAAAAAGGATTGAACCAGGCAATGCAGCAAAGGATTTCCATCAATAAAATATCGGCACTGTGTTTTTCTTTTACATGAAACAGCTCGTGCCTGAATATCTGTTGTCCCTGAGCGGTATTCATGGCTATTTTCTGGTCCCAGAAAATAGCGCGGAAAAAGGAGAAGGGTGTACCGGGCTCGCTGGTTTGATAAATTTTCAGCCGGTCAATGCGCTCATAAGCATATTTTTTCTCCAGGCGGCGGATATGGAGCAGGGAACGGATGAATAGCAAGAGCCCGGTTAGCACCCCGGCTGCATATACCAGGGACAGCCCGTTTTGAAGGTTGAGCCATTTAGTCCACTGGTTACCGCGTGCATAAATGGTCACCGGTTCCTCCCAGCCATTGGCATTGATCACTTTCAGCGTCTGGATGAGTGCCGGATGCTGCTGGCTGCCCCAGAAAAGATTTACCGGAATATTAATAAAGGGAATGATGACTGAAATCAAGGCTATGCCCAGCAGGTAGAACCGGTTGTAATGGTGAAAACGCTGGTTGCGCAGGAAAAAGTGGTAATACCCATACAGGAGGCCGGCACTGAGGATAAGTTTAATGATGAACAGGATAATGGCCATTATTCTGGTTTTTTAAGTGATTTAATTTGTAACAGCAGCGCTTCCAGGTCCTCCAGGCTCAATTTATTATCGTTTACAAACTGCGAGACCAGCCGGGCAGGCGATCCTTCAAAATACCCCTTAACCAGTTGATTAACAGTCTTTTTTCCGTATTCCGACTTGCTAATCTTTGGCTTGTAAAGATTGTTGCGTCCCTGTGTTTCATATACTACAAAGCCTTTTTCTATCAAAATCTTTAAAATGGTAGCAATAGTATTGCTGTGGGGCTTTGGATCGGTACTATTTTCAAGGATATCTTTTAGAAAACCCTGCTGCAGCTTCCACAATACCTGCATTACCTGTTCTTCTGTTTTGGTAAGACTTTTCATTATAACTAATAATTTAGTTGTTC
>JANPGT010000131.1:0-2429 GCA_031424135.1 Chitinophagaceae bacterium | reverse complement strand
TGCTGGGTGTATGCATCTGGATCCTCGCAGGTGAAAAAACACAGGGTAGCCTGGCCTACAACCTGATAGTGTTTGCTGTACTGCTGCTTACCCTGCTCTTTGCCAATTTTGCTGAAGCCATTGCAGAAGCAAGGGGTAAGGCCCAGGCCGACAGCCTGCGGAAGACCAGGGAAGACACGCCTGCAAAAAAGATATTCCCGGTAGGAGAAATTTATACCGATGAAGTAAAAGTGGTGCCCTCCTCCCAACTGCAAAAAGGCGATGTATTTCTTTGTGAAACCGGAGATACCATACCAATGGACGGTGAAATTATTGAAGGCATTGCCACCATCGACGAATCGGCTATTACCGGCGAAAGTGCCCCTGTGATTAGAGAATCTGGTGGTGATAAATCATCTGTAACGGGCGGTACAAAAGTACTGAGCGACCGTATCAAAGTACGGGTTACCACAGCACCCGGTGAAAGTTTCCTGGATAAAATGATTGCACTCGTAGAAGGCGCATCCCGCCAGAAAACACCCAATGAAATTGCACTGACGATACTGTTGGCAGGCTTTACCCTGGTATTCATCATTGTTTGTGTAACCCTGGCGCCTTTTGGAGAATATGCAAAAACGCCCATTACCATAGCCGCTTTTATTTCGTTGTTTGTTTGTTTGATTCCAACTACTATTGGGGGTTTATTAAGTGCTATAGGTATTGCGGGTATGGACAGGGCGCTTCGCGCCAACGTAATTACCAAGAGTGGTAAGGCGGTAGAAACAGCCGGCGACCTGGATACACTGTTGCTGGATAAAACTGGTACCATCACCATCGGCAACCGCAAGGCCACCCACTTCTGGCCAGCCGATGGGGTGGATGCAGGTGTATTTACAGAAGCCTGTGCATTGTCTTCACTGGCAGACGAAACACCGGAAGGAAAATCAATTATTGAGTTGGCAGGCATCAATACAAATACTTTTACTACCAATGGCGCCAGGTTTATTGCATTCACCGCCGAGACCCGGAGCAGCGGCATTGATTTACCCAGCGGTTTAAAGATCCGGAAAGGTGCCTTCGATTCAATAAAGAACATGGTGACCAAAGCCGGCAACCCCATACCGCAGGAAACAGCGGACAGGGTTAGGACAATTGCCTCCAATGGTGGAACGCCACTGGTAGTAAGCCAGAATGACAAGATACTGGGCGTAATAGAATTGCAGGATATTATTAAGCCAGGCATACAGGAACGTTTTGAACGCCTGCGAAAAATGGGTGTGAAAACAGTAATGGTAACGGGCGACAATCCCCTGACAGCAAAATTTATTGCTGAAAAAGCGGGTGTGGATGATTTCATTGCAGAAGCAAAGCCCGAAGACAAAATGAACTATATCAAAAAGGAACAACAGGGCGGCAAACTGGTGGCCATGATGGGCGACGGTACCAATGATGCGCCAGCCCTGGCACAGGCCGATGTGGGTGTGGCGATGAACAGCGGAACTGCTGCTGCCAAAGAAGCCGGTAACATGGTTGACCTTGACAATGACCCTACCAAACTGATAGAAATTGTAGAGATAGGTAAGCAATTGCTGATGACACGCGGAACACTCACTACGTTTTCCATTGCCAACGATGTGGCCAAATATTTTGCGATTGTACCAGCCTTATTCATTGCTTCATTACCCAGCCTGCAGGCACTGAACATTATGCACCTGCACAGTCCTGAAAGCGCCATCCTTAGTGCCGTTATTTTCAATGCCATCATTATACCGGTATTGATTCCGCTGGCATTAAGAGGCGTTAGCTACAAACCCATCGGGGCAAGTGCACTGCTGCGCCGGAACCTGTTCATTTATGGTTTTGGCGGCGTAATAATTCCATTTATTGGCATCAAACTGATTGATATGCTGGTAAGTGGATGGTTTTAAAAAGATCTTTCTTCGATATTCCATATTCATCATTCAATATTGAATGGTGAATACTGAGTACAGAACTTATTCAATTTTGAAATATTCTACAACTTACAATTATGAAACAACATATTTTACCAGCCATCAGGCTTACCCTCGTGAGCATTTTTATATTTGCCGGTGTTTATACCCTGGTGATACTGGCCATTGCACAAACAGCGCCTGGTAAAGGGCTGGGTGAAACTATTACGATAAATGGTAAATCAGTGGGCTATGCACTGGAAGGGCAAAGCTTTACGCAGGACCGGTATTTCTGGAGCAGGCCATCTGCTGTGGGCTATAACGCAGCTGGCAGCGGTGGCAGTAACAAGGGCCCTTCCAACCCCGATTACCTGCAGCTGGTGCAGGCCAGAATCGATAGTTTCCTGGTACACAATCCCGGTATAGATAAGGTTTCCATTCCGGCAGAACTGGTTACCGCTTCCGGTAGTGGCCTGGATCCTGATCTCTCCCCTGCTGCAGCACAGGTACAGGTGAAAA
>JANPGT010000130.1:0-2136 GCA_031424135.1 Chitinophagaceae bacterium | reverse complement strand
CTTGCATGGTCAGGTAATTATTAACGCAGGAATGTATAATTAAAGTTCAATCATTTTAAGGTTAAAATGGCTTTTGGGTAGTATTTAAATTGATCATTGCACCGCTATTGCAAAAGCCAGTTGTCCACTGGCCCGGGTGCCTATTCTGTTTCCGGTTGCCCATACCAAACACTTGAACCGTAGCTGGTAATATATACATTACCTGGATGCCACCTGTCTGGTATAACCCTGTGCCCCCAATGAAAATCATATCCTTTTATTTTTTTCCAGGTAGCGCCGTAATCATCGCTGCGGTAAGCGGCGCTGTTAAAAGTATTGCAATAGAGCCTTCCCGGGTGAACAGGATCCGCAGTAACATCATACACATACTGCCGCTGGTCAAAAATGGAGCGCCAGCTGTTGCCCGCATCCTCAGACAGGAAAATACCGCCCCGCATGGCCAGCAGCGAGTCTTTGCCAGCCGCACGAATTGCTTCCCTGCCCACCAAATCACCCAGGGTGATGGAGCCCCAGCAAGCCAGGTAAATGCGGTTGGGATTGACAGGGTCTGATGCTATTCCGTTTGGAAATAACAAGCCTTTGCCAGGTGCCAGTTTTGTCCAGCTTTCTGCCCCATCAACAGATCGGTACACCGCACCCGGATAAAAAGCGATACCTGTTTTACCGTTTGCATGTACAGGCGTTGGACTTACTGTAAGGTACAGATTTCCATTATTCGCCAGCGTTAGTTCAAAAGCGCAGGTGTTTTTACCAATACCAGTATTTTTCAATTGCCATGTTTTTCCATCATCTACCGATTTGAAAACACCTTTATTGTATACGGCTGCATACAGGGTTCTGTTACCGGGAGCTGATGCGGTATCAAGCACGATACAGGTGGCTGGAGCATTCAGCCCCATTCCCTCAACGGAGGGCCGCCAGCTGATGCCACCGTCCGTGGATACACAAATACCGCCTTTGGCCAGGCTGCCTTCTTTCCATGCAGGATTTCGGGTCATTTTACCACGCGGAAAATCGTGCAGGCCAGACCAGGCCGACCACAGTTTGTTTTTTACCGCCGGGTCAAACGCCACCCAGTAACAGGTATTTACCCATTCTGCAGGTACGCCCTGTACAGCACGTTGCCAGCTTTTTCCGCCATCAAATGAGTGGTGGTAACCAATATCCGTATAGCTGATGCTGATATGCAGGCTGTCGAAAGGATCAAAATGTACCCCGTAACAGGTAGTAACATCCATGCCATTGCTGCTGAAAGCATTTCCATGCTTTGGAAGGCTGTAAATGCTGTTCCAGGTGTTGCCCCCATCCATCGTCTTCATAGTGCGGTACCAGTCTGTTACAATGGCAATATTTCCATCCTGTGGGTAAACGCCCGCGTCCATCAGGCGAATGTATTCTCCGCCGAAAGCATTGCTGACCCAGGCGTCTTTTAAATTAGCAGCATCCTTGCCGTCTTTTATTCCATACTGTCCTGAGCCGCCACCACCCTTCCATACCCATTGCCAGTGATTGCCTGCATCGCCGGTTTTGAGTGCCCCATACCAATAAGCATCCCCAGCAGCAGTTTTTTTCTCAATGTAGCGGTTGCTGACTACATAGGCGTTGTCTGCGTCAAATGCAGCACATACAATCATAGAGAAACTGGGCTTTGCAAAATTGCCGCTGTTTGTTACCACAGGATCGTTCAGCGGTTGCCAGCTGGCACCGTTGTT
This sequence comes from Chitinophagaceae bacterium, assembly GCA_031424135.1. Lineage (GTDB taxonomy): Bacteria > Bacteroidota > Bacteroidia > Chitinophagales > Chitinophagaceae > JACMLD01. The sequence goes on along the minus strand of JANPGT010000130.1, from coordinate 424 downwards.
GGTGGATCTCCAGACTTCTGTATAGCCAAACGCTCCGTCGATTTCTTTGTGCGTGTCGTGGTGAAGCGCGTACAGTACCAGTTGATTAGTATGCTTCTTTACACCAGCGGTAAAAGAAAATGCGGGTTGCATTCCCCCGGGAATTGCTTGTTTTGCAATAGCCCTGCTCTTCTTATTAAAAACGTATACAGCATCCGCAGAAAACAGGAAAACTTTATTCTTTACATTACTGCCATTGCTGTACATCGAAACAATACGGGCCGGCAACTCTTCTCTTTTCCATGTGGCACCCCCATCAGCAGAATAAAAGAAAAACTGTCCCATAGTAAAATAGATGGTACCCTTTTTCACCGGATCTGCCAGTATACTGTTGATTTCTCCTACGCCGGCGCCATACAGGGCGCCTGCAGCTGTTTGCAGTTTG
>JANPGT010000129.1:0-9626 GCA_031424135.1 Chitinophagaceae bacterium | reverse complement strand
TGCCCGCATTGGTTACAAAACATACCCTTGAAATGGTGGTTGCAATTTTTACAGGTAGTGGTATGCCGCATTTCGTTTATTTTGGCCTGTCTATGGCAGGGTGCTGCCAACAGTTAGATAAAAGTACAGTTAACGGAGCTTATGCTGAAAGGAATTTCTTGCTCCGTGAACCACGGAGCCCGGTGCCACAGAGTACGACGGAGATTTTTTGCAGCGGTGTAAGCAGGGAAAAAAATCGAGCTACTCCGTACCCTCCTGTGTCTGAGTGCCACCGTGGTTATTTCATTTTACGGAAAGCACTGTTAACCAGGTAAACGCCGTACAGTGTAATGCACCCACCCACTACAATAAAACTGGTTAACCTTTCATTGAACAACAGGCTGCCCAGCAGCACCGCCACAATGGGGTTGATATAGGCGTACAGCGAGGATTGTTCTGCGCTTAAATTTTGCAGCGCATACAGGTAGGCCAGGAAGGAAATAACAGAACCAAACAGCACCAGGTAACCAATAGCAGTCCATGCCTGCCAGGGAATTTGTTTAAAAGGAACCGTTTGACCGGTAGCCTTTGATACCGTATACAGCACAATACCCGAAATAACCATTTGCAGGCCGATGCCAAAGTAAGGATTGAAAGATTTCGCATGCTTACGGGTATAGACCGAACCCATGGCCCAGGTCCAGGTGGCCAGCAATGAAATGAGGATGCCGATGGTAAAACCGGGGTCAAGGAAATCGTGCAAATGTTCGTAAAAAATAAAGCAAATACCGGCAAAGCCCAGCGCAAACCCCATAATGGCTTTGGGCGGCAGGGCCGGACCTTTGGTAAAAAAACTATTAATGACCAGCCAGAGCGGTACAATGGCATTGATGATGGCGGCCAGTCCGCCAGAGATAAATTTTAGCCCCCAGGTTGCCAGCCCGTTACTTAAAATGAAATTGAAAAGTGCCAGTACCAGGATGGTTTTCCATTCTTTCAATCCCGGCCACCGGGCTTTACCACGCGCTATAAAGTAGATCACATAAGCCATACCGCCCAGGAACTGCCGGATACCGGCCATCTGAAAAGCGGGCATGTGTTTTACCCCCTGTTTGCTGGCCAGCCAGGTAGTACCCCACAGGAAACAAACCAGCGCCAAAGCAAAATAGGCCTTGGTACGGGTGCTCCGCTGCCGCAGGTTGGCAGGGTTGTAGGGAGAGGCAAGTATGGTGGAAATAAAATCAGACATCAGTTAGTTCATAGTTCTTAGTTCTTAGTCTGTAGTTCCGTTGGCCCGGCAAACGAACTAAGAACTGTGAACTAAGAACTTATTGCCTAATGTTTAAAATGTCTCAACCCGGTAATCACCATGGCCAGGTTGTGCTGCTTGCAATATTCTATGGAATCCTTGTCGCGGATAGAGCCGCCGGGCTGAATAAACGCAGTAATACCGGCTTCGTGCCCCAGTTGCACACAGTCGCTGAAAGGAAAAAATGCATCGCTGGCCATAACGGCACCGGTTAAATCAAAATTGAACTGTTTGGCTTTTTCAACTGCATGGCGCAGGGCATCTATACGGCTGGTCTGGCCACAGCCCTTACCCACCAGTTGTTTGTTTTTTACCAGGGCAATGGCGTTGCTCTTCAGGTGTTTGCAGACCAGGTTGGCAAAAATAAGATCGGCGTTTTCTGCAGGCGTAGTATTCCTGGCGCCGGCTTCTGTCCATTCCTGGAAATTACCTTCATCGGCCTGCTGCATCAGTACGCCGTTAAGTAAGGACTTGTATTGCTGTTTATTGTGCGGTGCTTTTACCAGCTGCAGCAGTATGCGGTTCTTTTTAGATTTTAGTACGGCCAGGGCGTCTTCGTCAAACGCAGGCGCTACCAGTACTTCAAAAAATATTTCATTGATGGCTTCAGCCGTGCTTTTGTCGATAGTGCTGTTACATACCAATACACCACCAAAAGCACTTTCGTTATCGCCAGCCAGGGCAGCATCCCAGGCCTCTTTTACAGTACTTCTTTCTGCAACACCGCAAACATTGGTGTGTTTGATAATGGCAAACACCACGCCTTCTGTAACAGCGCCATTGCTGAGGGGCTGCGGAAACTCGCTGATTAACTGCACGGCGGCATCAACATCTACCAGGTTGTTATAAGAAAGTTCTTTGCCGTTCAGCTGGTTAAACAGCTCTTCTGTATTGCCATAGAAAACGCCCGCCTGGTGGGGGTTTTCTCCGTAGCGCATGGCTTTTGGGTTAGCTACCGATGCATGAAAATAGCCGGCGCCGGAGGGGTTGAAGTAATTGGAAATGGCCACATCGTAATGGGCTACTATTTCAAAAGCTTTGGCAGCAAAAGATTTGCGCTGTTCCAGGCTGGTTTCACCTTTTTGATCCTGCAGCATTTGTGCTAAAGACGCATAGTCTTTTTTAGCAGCAATCACTACCACATCTTTAAAATTTTTGGCTGCGCCACGAATCATGGAGGGGCCGCCGATATCTATTTTTTCAATAATAGACTTTTCGTCGGTAGTGGAAGCCACTGTTTCCTCGAAAGGGTATAAGTCTACAATCACCAGGTCAAGTTCCGGAATATTGTATTGCTTCATTTCCTGCACATCTGTTTCATTGTCGCGGCGGCCCAGAATGCCCCCAAATACAGAGGGGTGCAGGGTCTTTACCCTTCCGCCTAAGATAGAGGGGTAGGTAGTCAGGTTTTCTACCGGAACTACGGGTATATTCAGTTTTTCTATAAAAGACTGGGTGCCGCCAGTGCTGTAAATGCTGATGCCCAGATTGTGCAGGGTTTTTACCACTGGTTCGAGGCCATCTTTATAAAAAACAGAGATCAGGGCTGATTGAATTTTTTTGTTCATGATTATAAAAGGTAAAAGGTTAACGGTGTAAGGTGTGAGGTGTGAGGAAGGAAAAATCCTGAAGAGCGCTATGCCCTGTACCTTCCACCCTAAGCCTTAAGGAGCCGCAAAACTAAATCAATCCATGTTCATCACAAAAGCCCCGTTATCCACTACTGAAAAGCAATGCAGGCCCAGCTTTGCGGCCTCCGCCTTCCACTTATTCACCTTGTAAAACGGGCAGGACGCGTCAAAAACAAGCTGCCGGCAGTTGAATACCTGCAGCAGTTGTGCAAGCTTTGCCGGGGCATATTTTGAAAGGATAAGCAGGTCTGCTGTAATTGTTTCCGGCGTAACAGGCCTGCTGAAGACGGAATCTACCAGCACAATTTTCCTGTTATTGAAAATAAGTACAGGACCGGCATATTGCAGTGAAGGCATCCTGCCGGTAATAGTCATTCTGTGCTGTATGCGCGATGATTTTAAATGAAAGTTTTGCAGGTATGCATCGGCATATACTGCGCTGTCACTTTTAAAAAAATAATCCCTGCCGCTGATAAAATCAATGGCCTGGTGTTTGGGCAGGTTGTAGACAATTAACTGCTGCTGCTGCCGGGCTTTAATAAAAGACCATGATCTGATAGAAAGAAAACACAGCAGGCAGGCAAGACTGCTGATAAAGGCCATCCTGCTTCTCTGCATCAGCCAGTAAGCCATGGTGGTAATAAACCCATACAGTAAAACCAGCTGCGGTATATTTATCTGCAGGCTCTCCCATAAAGAGAACGGCAAGCTTTCTATGTGTTCAATAAAGCCATTCATTAAAAAGATAAGCTGCTGCAGCGCTACACCCATGGCATGTGCCACTGCCGGTATAAATGCGCAGGCGCATAAAAACAGTTCCAGCAGAATGATAATGCCCGATAAGGGAACCGCCAGCAGGTTGGTAAGCAGGAAATAAACCGGGAACTGGTGAAAATGATAAATGCTTACCGGCGTAGTGAGTACCTGCGCAGCCAGTGTAACTGCCACCAGTTTCCATACAGCGTCTACCATCTTGTTTTCAAAATACAGGCAGTTATAAATGGGCTTCATAAACACCACTATGCTGAGCACCGCTGTGTAGGATAGCTGGAAGCCGGCATCCCATAACCAAAATGGATTAATGCAAAGCAGTATAAAGGCAGAAGCCGCCAAAGAGTTGTAGATAAAGGTTTTTCTTTCGAGGCTTTCGCCCAGCACAATGCAGCTGAACATAACGGCGGAGCGCAGAATGGAGGGGCCGCCACCGGTTAAGAAGGCAAATAACCACAGCCCTGCAATAGTAAGCAAGGGCGACAACCATTTTATGGCTTTTCTTTTTTTGAGGGGATGCAGCAGCAAGGACAGCAGCCAGTAAATAAGTCCCAGGTGCATGCCCGAAATAGCAATCACATGCACTACCCCCGTGTTTGAATAAGATTGTACCAGGGTTTTGTCCAGATCGTCTTTATACCCCAGCAACAGTGCCTCCGCCAGGCCGGCTTCTTTTTCTCCGGGTATATAAGTACGGATGATCTGCAGTACTTTCTCCCTGGTTGCCAGCAGCCCATGCTGTAACCACTGTTCTTTCTTTTCCGGCAATAAAATATACTCACCGGGCAACAGGTACACCTGCCGGCCAATGCCCTGGAAATGGGTATAACGTTCATAGTCAAACGCACCGGGGTTGCCGCTGTTTTTAATGGGCTGTAATGATTTTCGAAACACCAACTGTGAACCATACCCCAGCTGGCGCCGGCTGCTGTCTTTTTTAAAGTAAACAATAATATTGCCGGTTACCGGGTATATACTGTCGCCACGCAGCAACTGCAGCACTGCTGCATTGGCCTTATATGAATTTGTTTTCTCAGAAAGCGGCTCCTGCAGCACAATGGTAAGAATATCCTTCTCCTGGTAATGCCTGTTCAGCCAGCGCTGCTGGTGGCCGGCATCCCTGTACCATACCAGCAGCATGCCCAGTGCCAACAGGCAGGTATTGATAAAAAGGCCATCTATCCAGCCAAACCTATATTGGCGAAAAGAAATACGGAGGTTTAAAAAAGCTACACCTGCTATGCACAAGATAAAGGTGGTCCATGCCAGCCAAACAGCGGGTGAGGCATACCATTCTAGTACTATACCGGCCATAAGGGGTAATGCCAGGCGCAGGAAGGGCGCCTGTTTCCAGAGGTATAAGGTTTGCCGCGGCATAATGAAAGTTAATAAAACTTTGTTGGATAGGGCCGTCGATGCGCAGATTCAACCGCGTTTACTTAGTAAAACACACCCCTGCGCATCGGCGTGGCGGTGTGAATTGCTTAACTAAATGACATTGGATTCCAGCCGGCAATGACCGCTCAACAATGTATCTTAATGCCGGTTTGTATAAAACACTTTGCGGCAGTACTCATCTTTGTTATGCATAATTTAATTGCCGCGTAACATTATAATAGCTGCGGGTAGTTAACTTTACCGCTTAATTTATTCTACCATGAGAATACTTCTTGCCTTCCTGGCTTTATGTGCCTTTAGCGATTCTTTCAGCCAGTCATCAAAGCAGCAATTGTCCAACAGGGTACAATTGCCCAATGGATGGTCGCTTACACCTGCAGGCAAAAGTTTGCCCCTGGGCGATCTTCCGCTTAACATCGCCGTTTCTGCCAATAAAAAATACATGGCGGTTACCAATAATGGCCAGAGCGTGCAAAGCATACAGCTGATAGATATTAAATCAGAAAAAATACTGGACAGTATTGTGATTGCCAGGAGCTGGTACGGACTAAAGTTCAGTGCCGATGAAAAAAAACTGTATGCATCGGGGGGTAACGACAACTGGATACTGCAGTACGGCATCGTAAAAAATAAACTGGTGCTGCAGGACAGTATTTTGCTGGGTAAGAAATGGCCGGAGAAAATATCTCCCGCAGGCATTGAACTGGATGAGGAAAGGCGCATTATGTATGTAGTCACCAAAGAAAATAATTCGCTGTATATAGTTGATCTCAAGGCAAAGAAAACCATCAAACAGTTGCCCCTGGGCGGAGAAGGGTATACCTGCCTGCTGTCGCCTGATAAAAAAGCATTGTACATCAGTTGCTGGGGTGGCGATAAATTGCTGATCCTGGATACGAAGACCAATGCATTTACTGCAGAGCTAAAAACAGGCGATAATCCCAACGATATCTGTCTTACCAAAAAAGGAAAATTCCTTTTTGTGGCCAATGCCAATGATAACAGCGTGTCTGTCATCAACCTGCTGCAAAAGAAAGTAATTGAAACCTTTAATACTGCCCTGTACCCCGATGCGCCCAATGGGTCTACCACCAACGCATTGGCGCTGAGTGCTGATCAAAACACCCTGTATGTGGCAAACGCAGACAATAACTGCCTGGCGGTTTTTGATGTAAGTGTGCCGGGTGCCAGTAAAAGCAAAGGGTTTATACCGGTAGGCTGGTATCCCACCAGTGTGAAAGTGATTAATAAAAAAATTATGGTGGCCAATGGAAAGGGATTTTCTTCTATGGCCAATCCTTTTGGCCCCAGCCCCATACGTTCAAGAGAAGAAGTAGTGTACCAGGCGGGCGACAAAAACAAGCCGATGGCGGTGCAGTATATAGGGGGTCTTTTTAAAGGTACTTTAAGCATTATTGACGAACCTTCAGAAAAGCAACTGGCCTCCTATTCTTCGCAGGTGTACCAGAATACGCCCTACACAAAAGAAAAGGAAAGTATTGCCGATGGTGAGGAGGGTAACCCCGTTCCCATGAAGACAGGCGCGGCTTCACCCATTAAATATGTGTTTTATATTATTAAAGAAAACCGCACCTACGACCAGGTGCTGGGTGATATCAAAGAAGGCAATGGCGATCCCTCGCTGGTGTTGTTTGGCGAAAAAATAACGCCTAACCTGCACAAGCTGGCAAAGGAGTTTGTGCTGCTGGATAATTTTTATGTAGATGCTGAAGTAAGCATGGATGGGCACAACTGGTCAACCGCCGCTTATGCTACTGATTACCTTGAAAAAAACTGGCCAACCAACTACGGCGGCCGCGGTGGTTCTTATGACGGAGAAGGTAACCGCGCCATTGCCAACAATAAAAATGGATTCATATGGGACCAGTGCAAACGCGCCGGCATCAGTTACAGGACCTACGGAGAGTTTGCAGATAATGCAAAGCCCAATATTGCCATTTTAAAGGATCATGTGTGCCCTTATTTTACTGGCTGGAATATGAGTGTACGTGATACTACACGTGTTAACCAGTGGAAACAGGAATTTGATTCTTTGCTGGCGGCAGGCACTGTGCCCAGGTTCAATACCGTTCGCATGGGCAACGACCATACCGAGGGTTTGCGCAAGGGAAGACCCAGTCCGTATGCGCATGTGGCCGATAATGATCTGGCCGTAGGTATGTTTATTGAGCACTTAAGCAAAAGCGCTATCTGGAAAGAAAGCGCGGTATTTGTTATTGAGGACGATGCGCAGAACGGTGCCGATCATATTGATGCGCATAGAAGTACGGCCTATGTGGCAGGTGGTTTTGTAAAAAGAGGTTTTGTGGATCATAGCATGTATTCTACTTCCTCAATGCTGCGCACCATAGAATTAATTTTAGGTATGCCACCCATGAGCCAGTACGATGCAGCTGCCACACCTATGTGGAAATGCTTCACACCTGCGGCCAACCTGGCACCGTTTGCAGCACTGCCTTCGAATATAGACCTGATGGAAAAAAATACCGCTATGAATGAATGGCAGCTTCGGTCAGAAAAATTTAACGTCAACAAGGAAGATGCGGTGCCCGATCTTGAATTCAATATTGTATTATGGCACGGATTAAAAGGCAGCAATGTGGCTTTTCCAGGACCTAAAAGAGCAGCGTTTGTGAAATTGAAGAAGGAAAAAGACGATGATGATTAAACAGTGAATTAGGAATGGGGAATTAGGAACTGGGCCTCCGCGGGTGATGCTGTTGCAAAACCGTGGCCCGGGTTTAAATAATTGATTTGCATAAAATCACTTTTCCACTCCTGTATTTTTTGCTGTTTTACAGTCGGGATGCTGTAAATTCAGCGTATAAAATACTGTTATGAGAAAATCATCCCTGCTGCTCACCAGTTTCTTTTTTTTAAATATGGTGGTAGCCCAGGAAACACTCTTGCTGCGATCCCCTTCTGTAAGTAATGATAAAATTGCGTTTGCCTATGCCAGTGATATATGGGTGGCGGGTAAAGACGGCAGTCATCCGTTAAGGTTGACAGTAAATAAAGACGTAGAATTTGAACCCAGCATTTCGCCCGATGGAAAATGGGTGGCGTTCAGCGGTAACTACGATGGCAATATTGATGTATATGTGGTAAGTGCAGAAGGTGGTACTCCCAAAAGGCTTACCTGGCACCCCAGCCAGGAAATTGTAAGGGGCTGGAACGGTAATAAAATTGTATTTGCTTCTTCCAGGGCTTCTTTCTCCGGCAGGTTCCTTCGCCTGTTTGAAGTAGATGCAGCAACCGGTATAGAAGCCATGCTTTCATTGCCGGAAGCACACCAGGGCAGTTTCTCTGCAGATGGTAAATACATTGCTTATATAAAGAACCCTGATCCCTCAGAAAAATCTGGTGTGTACCGGCCCTTTAAATTGTACCGCGGTGGAAGTATGCCCGAGATCTGGATTTTTAACACCGGCAATAACGAAACCGAAAAAATACCTGCCGGCAACGCAAATAATACCCGGCCGGTTTGGGTGGGCAATACCATCTATTTTTTATCTGACAGGGACAACAAAAACACCAATGTCTACAAATATGATATTGGATCAAAGAAAATTGATAAGCTAACCAGCTATACAGACTATGCGGTGAAATCTTTGTACAGCAATGGTAAAGAATTGTCTTACGAACAGGCAGGAAAAATATTCCTGCTGAATGCTTCCAGTGGTCAGTCGAAACAAATTTCTATCAGCATCAGTAACGATGTGCCCTCTGCCAGGCCGCATTATGTAAATGCTGCTACTGCCATCCGCAGTTATAATATCTCTCCCACCGGGGTAAGGGCTGTGTTTGAAGGCCGTGGAGAAATATTTACCCTGCCACTGGAAAAAGGAGATCTCAGGAATCTGACCAATTCGCCCGGTGCCAACGACAGAAGCCCGGCCTGGAGCCCAGATGGTAAATACATTGCTTACTTCAGCGATGAAAGCGGCGAATACCAGTTAATGCTGAAAGACCAGAAAGGCCAGCAGCCTGCCATTGCCATTAAACTGAATGTGGAAGATTTTTATTATAATCCTGTATGGAGCCCGGATAGCAAAAAGATTATTTTCAATAATAAGCACCTGCAGTTATTTTATATTGATATCAACGATAAGAAAGTAGTGAAAGTGGATGAGGATACATATGACCGTCCCGATGCCTCTTTTGACGCCAGCTGGAGCCCCGACAGCAGATGGATATTGTATAATAAGAAACTGAAAAACAACCTGCGGGCTATCCTGCTGTATGATCTTACTGCCGGTACATCAACCCAATTAACAGATGGCCGCAGCGAAGCGGGTAGTCCTGCTTTTAGCCGCGATGGAAAATATATTTTCTTTACCGCCAGCACCAATTACGGCCGGTCTGTTGGCTGGCTGGACATGAGTTCTTACGAAGTAAACGTTACCAATAATATTTACGCGGTAGTGCTGTCTAAAACTGCGGCTTCTTTACTGGCGCCTGAAAGTGACGAGGAGGCAGTAAAGCCCGATACGGTAGCCAAAGCACCCGCAGCAGAC
>JANPGT010000128.1:0-4677 GCA_031424135.1 Chitinophagaceae bacterium | reverse complement strand
CCGCTTTCCAGTTGGCCGGTATCGGGAAGTTCCTGGGCGGTATGTCCTATGTTTTATATTTTATAGGCAGTGGTAAAGCCTGGTGGCCTGGACGGAATTAATGGAAAACCATCCTGGTACTGGCGCTGTTCTATTTTATTTTAAGCAACGGGCTGGCTACCTGGGGACTTAAATTTATATCCGGCGGGCTGGCCTCCATCATCAACGCCATTGTACCGCTCTGGCTGGTCATTAATAGCTTTTTCACCAAAGGGCCTGCCCTGTCGCCCAAAGCAATCATGGGCTTTGCACTCGGCTTTGCCGGTATCTGTTTTATTTTTTACGAGCACCTGCATGATTTCCTGGACCCCGGCTTTACTATCGGTATCCTTATTTCATTGCTGGCCACCTGGACCTGGGCCATGGGTTCGGTGTATACCCGTAAGCATGCGAAATCTTTCAATCCTTATTTTGGCATCGGACTGCAAATGGTTATTTCGGGTATTGTGCTGTATACGGTATCAAAGGCTACCGGTCAAACGGTTCCCCTTAAACAAATTCCGTGGCAGGCATGGACTGCTATTGGTTACCTGGTAGTGTTTGGTTCTGTTATTTCTTTCCTGGCCTACCTGTATGCGCTGCAAAATTTAAGCGCAGCACAATCCTCGCTGTACGCCTATATCAACCCCATTGTGGCGGTGCTGCTGGGCAGCCTGCTGTTCAATGAAAGGTTAACCAGTTTTATTGTAGTGGGTGGATGCATTACGCTGTATGGCGTTTACCTGGTTAACAGTGCTTTCCGTAAAATGAAATAGCCACTTTAACACGGCGTCACGGAGCAAAGCCACTTTTGACTATCCCTTCGGCGAAGCAAAAAATCTCCGCTTACCCCTTCCTCTGTGGTTCAAAAACAATAATTCCTTCCCGGATAAGTGCCTTACCTGTAATTTTATTATTCCGAAAGACGTTATTGCGCAGCAGCTAATTTTATTCAGTGAAATATTATATCAAAGAAAATTCCTTCCTGGCCCGGCTGGCAGCCCGCAGACTGAAGCAGGATAAGATGGCCATGGTGCTGGGCAAAACCATTTTGCTGCACGATACCACGCGGCAGGAGTTTATCAATAACCGAAAATGGATAAGACATGAACTGGCGCATATACAGCAGTTCAAAAAACACGGATACCTGCTGTTCCTCGTAAAATACCTGGTAGAGAGTATAAAAAATGGCTATCACAACAATAAGTATGAAAAAGAGGCCCGGCTGGCGGAAGAAGATGAAAGCCTGGACAGGTATATCCCTCCCTTTAAAGTTAGCTGAAAAAGGAGAAAAGGAGCTTGTGTAAAATAGCGCCGGCAGCCCAAAGCTGGGACTTACATGGTTGAAAGTTTACTATTGGAAGGTTTTCCGAATAGAAGAACTACAAACTATTAACCATGAACTAAGAACTTATCACCCACTCTATCTCGCCAAAACTAAAAAACTCTTCCGTAGCGGTTTGCACCACCAGTTCGCCCTGTTCATTCACATACTTTACTATTCCTTCAAACACCCGGCTGCCTTTTTTGAACTTTGCCGTTTGTCCTCTTTTGTACAGGTGTTCATTGTATTCCTGCAACAGGTCTTTACCGGCCAGTACCTGTTCAAAGCGCTGCTGCACATGGCTGCAAAGTTCTTTGGCCAGTGCCACTACATCCCAATGCCGCCCGGTGATTTGCTTTAGCGAAACGGGGTTGCGTGCACCCTCAGGGAAAACAGCCTGGTTAATGTTAATGCCCATACCAACGATGGCCCAGGTCCAGTTTGGAGTTTTTAGTTCAAAGTTCTTAGTTCCAATTGCTGAACCTACCCCTTCCGGACTATGACCCAGGAACTGAGAACTGTGAACTGGGTGGTCAGAACTTCCCACTATGTTCTCAATCAACACGCCCCCTGCCTTTCTGTCACGCCAGTAAATATCATTGGGCCACTTAATGGAGGTTTCTTCGCCGGCGTACAAACTAAAGAAATCATGTACGGCAACGGCAATAGCCGTGCTGAAAATGAACTGTTTTGACAATGCTAAGGCGGAAGGCCGCATTACCAGCGTAAGAATGATGTTGGTACCAGGCTCGGTAATCCAGGTCTTGCCGCGTTGTCCTTTGCCCTGCAGCTGGGCCATGGCAAAAAAGCCATCACCATGTTTTGCCAATCCGGTACGAACCTGTGCCATGGCATAGTTGTTGGTACTGTCAACTGATTCTAAAATGGTTAGGTGCCCGCCCGTGGAAATCATGGTATGCTGAATGAGTAAACATTTGTACTTTTGGCAGCAGCGAAAATAAGATTTTAGGCAGGATAAGGCCACCGGATAAATATAAATGACTATTTTGTCACTATTACCGGGTTTTTTCTCAGCACATGTACCCATTATAAAGAAAGCTTCACTTTAAACGATTATACTTTATTCACTTAAATGTTTTGATTATTTGGAACAACTGAGCATGTTAGCTAACCGTAAACCGGGCAGCGTAACCAGATTAACGAGGAACTCGAAGATTTTTAAAACCATCATTCACGCCATTCAGCAAAAAAAGGGGGAAAGAATTGTATCGTTGGATCTGCACAAGATACCAGAGGCAGTTACTGATTTTTTTGTGATATGCCAGGCCTCCAGCACCACCCAGGTAAAAGCCATTACAGACCATGTAGAAGCGCTGGTAAAAGAAGAATGCGGAGAAAGCCCGTTCCGGCACGAGGGCCAACACGGTGCGCAATGGGTATTGGTAGACTATATAAACATAGTAGTGCATGTAATGCATGAAGAATCCAGGAAGTTTTACAAACTGGAAGAAATGTGGAGCGATGCTGGTATCACTGAGCACAATTAAACGGTTTAATAAAAGTTTATAACCCCTAATTCGAACAAAGATGCTGTAAAAGCATTTTATTTAGTACGATACATTAAACATAATATGGCACAGGAAGACTTGAAACCGAACGAAAAAGGAAACCGAACCCGTCCCCAGGGAAGCAGCGATGAATCAAAACGCGGTCCACGCTTTAATATATACTGGTTATGGGCCGCTATAGCAGTAATACTAATTGGCTTTAATTTATTCAACGGTAAATTTACGCCCACCGCTACTGATATCACCCAGCAACAGTTCCAGGAAATGCTGCTGAATGGTGATGTAGAAAGCATCGACATTATCAGTAATAAAGAACTGGTAAGAGTGTATGTTAACAAAGACAGCCTTAAAAAAGAAGTTTACCAAAAGCAACTTGCCAAAAAGACAAGCCCCGCAGGTGATCAAACAGGACCGCAGTTCCAGTTTGACATTGGCAACAAGGATATTTTTGCAGATGATTTACGTGGGTTTTATGCCTCTCATCCAGCTGTAAAGCAAATAAACATAAAGTATAATAAAGAAGGTGACTGGGTGGCCCCCATGCTGAATATCTTATTGCCCATTATTGCCATCGTGCTGATATGGGTATTACTGATGCGCAAAATGGGCAGCGGTGGCGGTGGTGCCGGCGGACCAGGCGGCATCTTTAACATTGGCAAGTCGAAAGCTACTTTGTTCGACAAAGGCACACGTGTAAATATTACTTTCAACGATGTGGCAGGTCTGGATGAAGCCAAAGTAGAAGTAATGGAGATTGTAGATTTCCTGAAAAATCCAAAAAAATATACTGCCCTGGGTGGTAAAATACCCAAGGGTGCATTGCTGGTAGGACCTCCGGGTACCGGTAAAACCCTGCTGGCAAAAGCCATGGCAGGCGAGGCGCAGGTACCTTTCTTCTCAATGAGCGGTTCAGACTTTGTGGAGCTGTTTGTGGGAGTAGGCGCCAGCCGTGTACGCGATCTTTTTAAACAGGCAAGAGAAAAAGCACCCTGTATTATTTTTATAGATGAGATTGATGCTATTGGCCGCGCCAGGGGCAAGAACGCCGTAATGAGCAATGATGAAAGGGAAAGTACCCTGAACCAGTTGCTGGTAGAAATGGATGGCTTTAGCGGCGAAACCGGCATCATTGTGCTGGCTGCTACCAACAGGCCCGATGTACTGGACACCGCCCTGCTGCGCCCGGGCCGTTTTGACCGCCAGATTGAAATAGACAAACCTGATTTAAAAGGAAGGGAGCATATTTTTAAAGTGCACCTGAAACCCATCAAGATATCACAGACACTGGATATTTTTAAACTGGCCGAACAAACCCCCGGTTTTGCAGGTGCCGATATTGCCAATGTGTGCAATGAAGCAGCCCTGATTGCAGCCAGGAAAGGCAAAGACGCCGTAGACATGTCAGATTTCCAGGATGCCATTGACCGTGTTATTGGTGGGCTGGAAAAGAAGAATAAAATCATCTCTCCAGACGAGAAGAAAATCATCGCTTACCACGAAGCCGGGCACGCCATCTGCGGCTGGTTCCTGGAACACGCATACCCCTTACTGAAAGTGACGATTGTACCACGCGGACCTGCCGCACTGGGATACGCGCAATACACCCCCAAGGAACAATACCTGTACAATACAGACCAGTTAACAGACCAGATTTGTATGACCCTGGGCGGACGTGCCAGCGAAGACATCTTCTTCAATATGATCTCTACCGGCGCACAGAATGACCTGCAACAGATTACCATCTCGGCTTATGCTATGGTAACCGTGTATTGTATGAACGACTAAGTGGGCTATGTAATTTTTTAC
>JANPGT010000127.1:0-1800 GCA_031424135.1 Chitinophagaceae bacterium | reverse complement strand
AACAAAGGAAATTACATCACCAGTTTTGAAGGCAACCAGCCGGTGGTGAAATTGCTGCAGGCATTTGATGGTAAGCGGGAAAAATAATTTTCTGTAGCGGAAAGTAATGCTTGGATAATACAATGGCTCCTGAATTTACCATATAGGATCATAGAACGATAGAAAAGCATAGGCCTTCAGGCAAAAGCTATTTAACCTTATGCCACTATGCTACTATGTGGTAAGAAAAATCATGACCAATCCGCCTAATCATAAAAATCTGCGTTCCATTTTCTCCGCCGGGCAAAAGTGCCCGACAGTATTACTGCCGATGAACCGGGCGTGGCAACGATGCCGCCCAAAGCCCAGCCGCCGGTGACCAAAAAATCTTTTTTACCCTCTTCAATATTGCCCGTTGCCGCCTACCTTTGCCGGGCAAATAATTTCTTACAAAATAAAAACGCTCACATGAAAGTAACGGTTGTAGGCGCCGGCGCCGTAGGTGCTACCTGTGCCGATAATATTGCCCGCAAAGAACTGGCCGAAGAACTGGTTTTGTTAGATATCAAAGAAGGCATTGCAGAAGGCAAGGCCCAGGATATGATGCAGACGGCCGCCCTGCTTGGTTTTGATACCCGCATTGTGGGCAGCACCAACGATTACAGCAAAACCGCTGGCAGTGATGTAGTGGTGATTACCTCCGGCTTACCCCGTAAACCCGGTATGACCCGCGAAGAACTGATTGGTACCAATGCCGGCATCGTAAAAAGCGTTACTGAAAACATACTGAAATACTCTCCCAATACCATTATCATTGTTATCAGCAACCCTATGGATACCATGACATACCTGACGCTTACTACGTCTGGTATACCTAAAAACCGTATCATAGGTATGGGCGGCACGCTTGACAGTGCCCGTTTCAAATACCAGCTGAGCCAGCACCTTGGCTGCAGTCCCGGCGATCTGAACGCGGTGGTAGTAGGCGGCCATGGAGATACAACGATGATTCCTTTAATTCGCCTGGCCACCTGGAACAGCGCTCCGGTAACCAAATTCCTGAGCGAAGAAAAACAAAAACAAATTGTAGCAGATACCATGGTGGGCGGTGCTACGCTCACCAAACTGATTGGTACTTCTGCCTGGTATGCACCCGGTGCTGCCGGCGCGGCGCTGGTAGAAAGCATTGTGCGCGATGAAAAGAAACTGTTTACCTGCTGCGTATCGCTGGATGGCGAATACGGACAGAAGGATATCTGCCTGGGTGTTCCGGTAACCATTGGTAAAAATGGCTGGGAGCAGATCCTTGACTTTGGACTGAACGAAGCAGAACAGGCTGAGTTCAATAAGAGTGCCGCCGCCGTAAGAAGTATGAACGATGTTTTGAAGACTTTATAGATATGCAATAAGATCCGGTCCGGACTACGGTACTGACCGGATTTGAAAAAGCCCCGTTTGGCCAGCGCCTGACGGGGCTTTTCATATTAGAAAATAAACACTTAGCACTGCCCTCTTTTGGCGTCGTTTTAGCGTCATATTGCGGGAGTTGAAAATAAAAACGGAAGGATGCTTCCTAATGTAAAATTCAATTTCTACTTTTGTAGATAGCC
Organism: Chitinophagaceae bacterium; assembly: GCA_031424135.1. Lineage (GTDB taxonomy): Bacteria > Bacteroidota > Bacteroidia > Chitinophagales > Chitinophagaceae > JACMLD01. Next base: position 211 of record JANPGT010000127.1, on the reverse strand, counting down.
CAGCGCTAACTACAAGATTTCCAGCCTATTCCATGAAAATCTTTCCAGTCTTTTGAATAGCCTCCATTGCTTATTCTTTACTTTTAAACCACTTTATGGGAAAGATTTTTACATTGTCTGTACTGCTGCTATTGGCTGTTCTAAGTTCCAGGGCACAGTTTTTTGACGCGAAACATAACCCCGGGCAGGACATGAACCTAAACCCGCAGGT
>JANPGT010000126.1:0-2083 GCA_031424135.1 Chitinophagaceae bacterium | reverse complement strand
AAACCTGCTCCTGAATATTTTTTGAACTGAGCGGAAACTGCGACCGGGTAGTAGGAAACTGAGACGGCAGGGATCTTTGTGAACCGGGCAGGGCTGCAAATTCCAGGGTGCTTCTTTTTTCATTGTAAAAATTATTTCCTGTAGTGCCGGCGCCGCCCCTTACGTAAAGAAAATTATTATCACTCTGGTCTTTTGTTGTAATACTGATAGTGCCGCCCGCAAAATCTGCGGGCAATTGGGCATTGCCTGTTTTTTGAACACCGGCTGTTGCAATTGCTTCTGAAGGCAGTAATGCAAGGGGGAATGATCGCTGCAATGGATCGAAATAATTGAACACGGCGCCATTGTACAGCAACTGTTGATAACGTTCGCCCATTCCGGATATGGTAAAAGATTGGAGCACCGTTGATGCCTGATTGTTTTGCGGAATTACACCGGCTATCCCATTTACAACCATGGCGCCGTTTTTATAGTTACCTGGGTTTATGGTTCCTGCCTGCATGCTTGTACCATTGTTGTGGAGCGGGGTATTTTCTGCCCGGTAACCTACCGCATAGGCACTCGCAAATACGGTCCGCAACACCGAGTCCGAAGGAGCTACGGAGTCGGCACTAGAATTTTTTTTTGACCAACTTTTGCCGGCAACAGCAATGGGGTATAAAGCAATTGTGAGGTAACAATACTTCCTGTCATTGATGATTATCCGGTTGACAATGTGTTGTTGAAATCCGGTTAATTTGTAAGTGATACTGTAGTCGCCCTTGTCCAGAGCGATGCTGTAAGTGCCGTCGACTGCCGTAGTTGTCAGTTGCCGGCCCGTTCTTTCGTTTAGTACAGCAACCCCGGGTATCGCACGCTGCGTACCCCCATCAATAACAATACCTTTCAAAATTCCCGTCTGACCATAGGCATTGAACAGACCGCAGAATAAAATGCAGAACGTAGCTATCCAGATTTTTTGGTGATCAATTGCTGCCACAACGCTGTTAAAGTGTTTCATAAGACATGATGCTTTGACACCAAGGACTTTTCCTTTACTGCAATATTTTTGTGACATTGTATACACCCTGGTGTTTGCAATTAGTTTGGATACTATTTTTATACCAGGCTAGTAGCCCGGTACTGTACAACGTAACAATCCTATTTTACTTTGCTGATTTCTTCCAGCCAGGCATTTTTTTGAAATTTCCAACCATCGGCCAGCGCTTCCGGCTTTAATGCATTCTGCAGATCTTTCAGCAAGCCCAATGAATAGCTCATTGTTTTAACGCTGGTGCCGGGAACAAAGCTGTATCCTTTTCTCATCATATCCGGTTTAATGGCAGCGGCCAGTTCAGCTACCTTTTTGGTCATTAACTCCCCGTCCATATTGGGCGAAACATTGCTCAGGAGGGATTTTTTCTGCTTTTCAAAAGAACCCGAAAAAGCAACCGGTTTCAGTGATTGCACCATTTGTGTAAATACTTTGGCGGGTATTTCTTTTCGTACCTCGTAGGTAGACTTTACTGAGGGATTTAGCTGTGAATGGACCAACAGGTGAAAAAACAGCATCAATGATAACAATGACAATACCCTTTTCATGTTTTTAAGTTTTGAAAGTGTAAAAATTAAAATTCTCAATACGATACACACGCATCTGGTCAGATCTTGCGCTGTGCTATAATTTGGGCAGAGTATGGTTTGCTTCTAAAGGATATAACTGCTGTAATTCACAGCCGTATGCATTACTGTGCGTTCATTGAAGAGTCGAAATTATTGTAAGCACTACACAAGTGTGTTAACAAAGTATTACTTTCTTATTATGCTTTTGAAAGGTCTGAAAATTGAAGGTTATTTTTGAATTTGTCTTGGTGCTTGAAGTAGCCGGTATTCATTGTGTTTTAACAACAATGTTCAACTGCAGTTACCGGAGCAGTTCGAGCGCTTTTTCAAGGATGGGATCCTTTCCATTCAGCTCGTCCTGCGCATTTATACCAGCAATTACTGTGGCGGGAATGCCGTTTTCTATACTTGTTTTGCCTGGTGAAAGTGTCATCGTAGAAGTATACCGCAGCTTCCAGCCGTTTTGAAGCAGGTACTCATT
>JANPGT010000125.1:0-24055 GCA_031424135.1 Chitinophagaceae bacterium | reverse complement strand
ACCAGTATAAACAGGGCAAAACGGATGATATTTTTTACAAGTCTGCTCATTTACCTTTCTTATAAGGATCTTCCAATTTTTCACGCTCTTCCCGCTGCAGGTCTTCCAGCACATACACAAACTGCAGGCTGGAAAAAGCGGTAGCTGTTTTTAACTTAAGGGTATAGAAATTGCTGCTTTTATCATCAATAATCTCCGCCACGGTGCCTACCATAATGCCCGGCGGATAGATATCAGAAACATTGCTGGTAAGTACAGTATCGCCTTTCGCCACTTTGGCGCTTTTGGGAATATTGATGAGTTTCAGGTAAAGCGGGTTGTCGCCATCCCAGGAAACAGGTCCGGTTTCTCCGCCATTTTTCAACATAGAGTTTACTTTGAACTGGCGGTTCAAAACACTCATTACCACAGAAAAATTTTCGCCTACAGAAACTACCCTGCCGGCAATACCCTGCGGACTGATAACGCCCCATTCCTTATTGGTGGGTAAACCCTGCCTGGTACCGCGGTGAATGGTAAAATAATTGTTCTGCATGCTTACAAAACTGCCTACTACTTTGGCATCGTAATACCTGAACCGCTGAATGGTCATTAAAGAATCTACCCGCAGTGTATCTGTAAAGAATTTTTTTGCAGTGTCTGCACCTTCATAGTTCTGCCGCAGCAGGTTCAGCAGGTGTTCATTCTGCTTTGTTAAGGCGTCGTTGGTTTGCTTCAGCTTGAAGTAATATTCAACATTATTATACCGTTCGCTGATACGGCCGGTGAATTCACCCGCCACGCCCATAAAAGCGGCCTGGTGGAATTTATTGTAGGTAAAAAGAAAGTAAAGCGACACTATCTGCAACACCAGGAAGAGTAGAAAATTGGAAAACTTTCTGATGAAGAGAAATATATTGCGCACAAAAGGGAATTTGAAGTGACCGCACAAAGCATCCCGCTTTGGCTTAATTGTTTATCTCATTACAAAAGGATACCTGTCGTAGTGCTTCAAAGCCAGGCCTGTGCCGCGTACCACGCTTTTCAGCGGGTCGTCTGCAATGTGTACCGGCAGCTTTATTTTTTGGCTCAGGCGTTTGTCCAGTCCGCGCAGCAAAGCGCCACCGCCTGTAAGGTACAAACCGCGGCGGTAGATATCACCTGCCAGCTCGGGCGGCGTAGTTTCCAGTGCTTTCAAAATAGCTTCTTCAATTTTGAAAATGCTTTTATCAAGGGCTTCCGCAATTTCCTGGTAGCTTACCATTATCTGTTTGGGGATACCAGTTACCAGGTCGCGGCCGTTTACAGGAATATCTTCAGGAGGATTTTCCAGGTCTTTCAATGCCGCACCAATATTGATTTTTATCTGTTCTGCAGTACGCTCGCCTATCAGCAGGCTATGGTAACGGCGCAAGGCCTCCATAATATCTCCTGTGAACTCATCGCCGGCAATACGGATGGATTGATCGCAGACAATACCTGCCAGCGCAATTACGGTAATACCGGTTGTACCACCACCAATGTCAATAATCATGTTACCCACGGGTTCCTCCACATCAATACCTATACCCAGGGCAGCTGCCATGGGTTCATGAAGCAAATACACTTCTTTGGCGCCCGCCTGCTCTGCACTGTCTCTTACGGCACGTTTTTCCACCTCTGTGATAGATGAAGGAATACAAATCATCATACGCCAGCTGGGAGGGAATAACGGCTTTTTGGGGTGAATCATCTTGATCATCTCACGGATCATCAGCTCTGCTGCGTTGAAATCGGCTATTACACCATCTTTCAGCGGGCGAACCGTACGGATGCTTTCATGGGTTTTTTCGTGCATCATCAATGCCTTTTTACCCACGGCCAGCACCTCTTTGGGGTTATTCCGGTTAAGGGCTACAATTGAGGGCTCGTTTACCACTATTTCATCGTTGAATATAATGAGGGTATTGGCAGTACCCAGGTCCATTGCTATTTCTTGCGTAAAAAAATTAAAAAGTCCCATGTTTTTCAGTCTCTGATTTTGAACAGGATATAATGGATGCAAAATTGAAGTAAATAATTCGAATAAACAAAGCCAAGTGCTTGCCAATCAAGGTTTTTTTCAAATCTGCCCCTTTGCTAAACGCGGCGCAAAAGACGAATATTGTGGAAACCGGCCGCTGTATTTTTGTTAAAGCCGGGTTGCAGGCAACCGGATTGGGTCAAAAACCTGGAATTCCTTCGGCCTTTTTGCCCCTTTTTACACGGTTTTTTGCGGCGTTTCCGCCCCCCTTTTTGTCAATTCCTATGCTGATGCTGCTGCATTGCAAAAACAACGCCACTATCTTTCAGGGCAGCCCATCAATGAATAAAGCCGAGCCTGGTTTCCATTTCTGCACTTAATTGCGGCAGCTTTCTTCTTTCAATTAAAAAACTGGTAAGTGCCGCCACTTCTTTAAAGATATAGTGTTTATTAAGTGCAGCTGCCAGGTAATCTTTACCGCTACTACCGCCGGTGCCTATGCGCAACCCAATCATGCGCTGTACCATGCTCATATGACGGTAACGCCAGGTGCTTAACTGTTCGTCTATCTCCAGTACGCTGTTAAGCAACTGAAAGGGCAGCTGCAATACAGGGTAACCGCGGTAAAGCATAATAAACAATGCAGCGCGGCTTGCTTTTGCAGACAATTGTTTTGCAGCATCTTCATTAAAAAATACAGCATCAAATATTTCAAGATTGGCTGCTTCAGTTCCGGCAAGGCTGTTGCTGTAACACTGGCGGTAGCACTGCCAGTAAATATGCATTTGCGCATGTTCATTAACGGTATATGATGCTGCAGGTATAAACTGCTGCCAGTTGGCGGGCTCATCAAAAAAAGGCATCCGCTCCAGCCAGCTGTTCACCAGCTGCAGCAATGAACGTGATTGCTCAGCCTCTTTTACGGCGGCAGCTTCATGGCTGCGCAGCTGAGAAATATAATACTGCTGCCCATGCCGGTCCTGGTACCGAAGGCCCAGCCTGGCTTCCAGTATTTTAAACTGTATACTCTGGAACCCCGAGGCGGGGCGCAGCATATCGCGGAAGTCAAGGAAATCCATGGGTGTCATGGTTTCCATAATATCAATCTGCTGTACCAGTGTTTTCAGGATGGTAATGCACCTTGACAGGCGGTGTACCACAGTTTGCAGTTCGGGAGAATTATCGTTTAATGCCGGCTTCAGCATAATGGCACTCACCGACTCAATCTCATACAGCAATTGTTTAAACCAGAGTTCGTAGGCCTGGTGTATTACAATGAAGAGCATTTCATCATGTGCGGGTTGCTGCAATTTTTCGCTTTCCGGAAATTGTGCGCCCAGGATTTTGTCCAGCTGCAGGTAATCGCTGTAATGCATAAATAGTTCTTAGTTTTTAGTTCAAAGTTCGTAGTTCGCTGGCGGGGCTAAAGAACTAAGAACCCGGAACTATGAACTGGTATGTTAAGCAAATTCGTACCCGATGTCTTTGCGGAAATACATATCTTCAAAATGAACATGTTCCAGCACTTCCAGCGATTTATCTACTGCTTCCACCACTGATTCTCCAAATGATGTAACACAAAAGACCCTGCCGCCATTGGTAAGCACCGCCCCGTAGGCGCTGAGCGTACCCGCATGAAAAATCAAACTGTCTGTACCGGTATCTGTATCCAGCCCTTCAATTTCAAAACCTTTCTCAAACTCACCGGGATAACCCCCGCTTACGGTCATCACCGTGCAGGCATACCGGTCATCGCATTCAATGGTCACCTGGTCAAGGCTGGAATGGGCGGTATGCGTAAACAATTCTACCAGGTCATTTTTCAGCCGCGGAATAACTACTTCTGTTTCAGGATCACCCAGGCGGCAATTATACTCTATTACAAAAGGATCGTCTCCTACTTTAATAATCCCAATAAAAACAAATCCTTTATAGTCCATTCCTTCCTGCTGCAAACCATACACCGTGGGTTTTACAATGGTTTCCTCTATTTTCTCCATGAACAGGTCGTCTGCAAAAGGCACCGGACTTACTGCGCCCATGCCACCGGTGTTCAGTCCCTTATCGCCTTCACCAATGCGCTTATAATCTTTTGCCTCGGGCAGTATTACATAGTTTTTACCATCCGTAAGTACAAACATGCTGAGTTCAATGCCCTCCAGGAATTCTTCCACTACCACTTTTCTTCCTGCCTCTCCAAATTTGTTGCGCTGGATCATTAATTCAAATTCTGCCCCGGCCTCAATATGATTCTGGCAAATTAGCACGCCTTTGCCTGCTGCCAATCCATCGGCTTTTAATACCACCGGCAGACTGTGCTGGTTGATATAACGTACGCCTTCTTCATAATTAGACAGTTCAAACTCCCTGTAACCTGCCGTGGGAATATTGTATTTCTGCATAAAGGATTTGGCAAAAGTCTTGCTGCCTTCCAGCTGTGCCGCATGCAGCGAGGGGCCGATGATCATGATCGACTGCAGCTTTTCATCTGCCCTGAAATGATCTACAATGCCCTTTACCAGCGGTTCTTCCGGCCCAACAATTACCATGGCTACCTGCTCCTGCACACAAAACTGGCCAATGGCATCAAAATCTGTGATTGCCAATGAAACGTTTTGCCCGCATTGAGAAGTTCCCCCATTGCCCGGCGCTATAAACAATTTGCTGCATTTGTTACTCTGTGTCAGTTTCCACGCCAGTGCATGCTCCCTACCGCCAGAACCTAATAGAAGTATTTTCATGAATGGATTTTTCAGAAATGAAATTAAAAAATGATTGACTGCCGTATACACTATAATTTACGAGTGGCAAATATCGTAAACTGCCGTCAAATTTACCATGCGTTATGCCGGGCATTCATTAATTCTCTGTATTTTGGCAGATAAACCAACACCTCCCCTAAAAAACATTGTATGCAGGAACCAGCCATTTCATCAAAAGGACATCCAAAGGGTTTATATATTTTGTTTGCCACTGAAATGTGGGAGCGGTTTAACTTCTATGGTATGCGGGCCATGCTGGTACTGTTTATGACCAAGGCCCTGTTGTTTAACCAGGCTTTTGCATCTAACCTGTATGGCAGCTATCTCAGCCTTATTTATCTTACCCCGCTGCTGGGCGGGTTTATGGCAGACCGCTACTGGGGCAACAGGCGTTCAATTATTGCCGGCGGTATTGTAATGGCCATTGGGGAAGTGGTATTGTTCTGCTGCGGCAGTGTTTATTCCAGTGCTCCCGGGCTGGCTACTTTTCTTTTTTTCTCGGGGCTTGGATTGATGATTGCAGGCAATGGCTTTTTCAAACCCAATATATCTTCGCTGGTAGGCCAGCTGTACACCAAAAATGATAACCGGAAAGATGCAGCCTATACCATTTTCTATATGGGTATTAATACCGGCGGCGCCCTGGGACCATTCATCTGCGGGCTCTTTGGCGATACCGGCAATCCTGCCGATTTCAGGTGGGCCTTCCTGATAGGCGGTATCGGTATGGTGATAAGCGTACTGGTACAGAAGTTCTTCCATCATAAATATGTAAAAGACCCGGATAACAATATACTGGGACTGATACCCGCGAAAACTTCCAAAACCATGCTTTCGCCGGTGCTTACCATTATTGGCCTGGCAGTCATGGCCAGCGTCTGTATTGGGTTGCTGTACCTTGATACCAAAATCAATTACCTTTTTTATTTACTGGTAGCCTGCATCGTTATTATACCGGCTGTTATTTTTGTAGACAAAACATTGTCGGCCATTGAAAAAAACAAAGTAGTGGTCATATTTGTGGTCTGCTTTTTTGTTATCTTTTTCTGGAGTGCTTTTGAGCAGGCCGGTGCCTCGCTTACCTTCTTTGCCGATGCACAAACAGACCGGCATATCGGCCTTCATATTCCTGTATGGGCTGTTTACCTGGCCTCTGCAGCACTGCTGTATTATATAGTTACCCTGTTCAAAAAAGCATCCCGTAACCTGGCGGCTGCTTTTGATAAAGACCTGCGTTTAACAGTGTATGGATTACTGATGCTTTTTGCAGCGGGTATTGTGGGTGCCAATATTTACCTGATTTCAATGGGACTTTCAGCAATTACCCGTGAAGAGATTCCCGCCAGTTGGTTCCAGTCGCTCAACTCAACTTTTGTAGTACTCTTTGCCCCGTTCTTTGCCTGGCTGTGGTTAAAGCTGGGTAAGCATGAGCCTTCTTCTCCTACCAAGATGGCGTTGGGTTTATTCCTGCTGGCATTGGGCTACCTGTGGATTGCAAAAGGCGTTAACAATGTACAGCCGGGCGTTAAAGTAAGTATGATCTGGCTTACCGGCATGTATGCCCTGCATACCATGGGCGAATTGTGTTTATCGCCCATCGGCATGTCGCTGGTCAATAAATTATCACCCCTTAAATTTTCTTCACTGCTGATGGCCATCTGGTTTACCGCCAACGCATTTGGCAATAAACTGGCAGGTGTGTTAAGCTCACTTTACCCCGACAATGGTAAAACCACTTCCTTCCTGGGCTACAAGATGCACAACCTCTACGAATTTTTTATGCTGTTTGTGTTTATGGCGGGCATGGCGGCACTTATCCTGTTCCTGCTGACCAAAAAATTGCAAAAAATGATGCACTCGGAAGTGTAAAATGGGTACAGCTGTTTTGGTACACTTCAGGCAGGTGGTATGCAGTAGTACTACCGGGCGATGCATGCAGCATGCCATCAAAGCCTATTTAAAGGAGGGGGTAGGCCAGCAATGAAAACAGCGTTGTTTTCTAGTTTGTTTTATTTGCCCTGTGTTTGGCAGTAAGTGTTATTACCGGTGTAGAACTGGGGCCTGAAGCATTGGGACTGCTTTTTAAATTTTCTTGCAGCTCTTGTACCTGCTGTTGCAGTTGCTCTTTCTCCGCCATCATCGCTTTCATCTTCTTTTTTAATTTTACTGAGCGGTTGCCGGTAAATGTATATACCAGCCACCCGGAGGTAAAAGCAATAAAGAATACTACTATTGTATAGAATAAATGGGGGTGGGTGAGGATCATTTCTATAGGGATTATCGGATATAATACGAAGCAAAAACGTTTATAGTATTTGCCCGTACGACTAAAACAAAGCACTAATTGTAAATTGTTATCTCAACTCCGTAAAGACTATTAGGAAGTTGATTTTCCGCCGCCAGCTACCTTTTTGCTCAGCTGTTCGGTTATCACATCCGGGGTATTGTCCCTGATAGAAAATATGGGTGTTTTGGAGGAACTGCTTTCCTTCTCAGATAATTCTTTCTGCAGCTGTAAGATTTCTGCATGATTCCTGAGCATTTCTGTTTCAAGTTTCAGAACTGCTGCTTTTTGCTTGCTGATGCGCCCAACGTTTATAAAAAAACCAGCCAGGGCAGCCGCTATAATAATAACTGCAAAAAACAGAATATTGATGGAGATCTCAACAAATGCAAGCATAGTAGTGAAGTTTGGTGTTTTCAAAGGGTGTATTGGATTAGAACTCTAAAATAAGGTGCCACTATGTATTCTGAAAGGTAGTTTTACGTTATTACTGTAAAATTATAAATTAATTTATGAATTAATATGATTTTCCACCAGCTGCCTTACCGCACCAAGTGGTATCCTTTCCTGCTGCATGCTGTCCCTGTAACGGATGGTTACGGTATTGTCTTCCTTTGTCTGGTGGTCAATGGTTACGCAAAAAGGCGTGCCAATGGCATCCATTCTCCGGTAGCGTTTACCAATAGCATCCTTTTCTTCGTAAAAGCATTTGAAGGAATTTTTACATTCATTCATCAGGCTACGCGCAATCTCAGGCAACCCGTCTTTCTTTAATAACGGCAATATGGCCAGTTTTATTGGGGCAAGCCTGGCCGGAAAGCTAAGCACCACGCGGCTATCGGACTTTTCGGGGGTGCTTAAATCCTGCTCAGTATAGGCATTTGCCATAATCAACAGGAACATCCTGTCTAACCCAATAGAGGTTTCTATCACAAATGGCACGTAGTTACCAAAGGGTTTGCCGTTGGCATCCAGGTCATTATCAAAATATTGTAACTTTTTCTTGCTGTAGAGCTGGTGCTGGGTCAGGTCAAAATCAGACCTGGAGTGAATGCCTTCCACTTCCTTAAAACCCATTGGGAAATCATATTCTATATCGCAGGCTTCTTTGGCATAGTGCGCCAGTTTAATATGGTCGTGGTAGCGGTATTTCTCCGGCGCGGTGCCAAGACTCAGGTGCCATTTCAGGCGCTCTTCCTTCCAGAATTTATACCACTCACCTTCTGTGCCGGGCCGTACAAAAAACTGCATTTCCATCTGTTCAAACTCGCGCATGCGGAAGATGAACTGCCGGGCCACAATCTCGTTGCGGAAGGCCTTTCCAATCTGGGCAATACCAAAGGGTATTTTCATGCGCCCTGTCTTCTGTACATTCAGGAAGTTCACAAAAATACCCTGAGCCGTTTCGGGCCGCAGGTATACTTTGCTGTCTGCATCTTCAGAGGAAGCGGTAGAACCAAATTCGGTAGAAAACATCAGGTTAAACTGCCTGATATCCGTCCAGTTAGCGGTGCCGCTGACACTGCATTTTATCTTATTATCTTCTATCAGTTTTTTCAGGCCGGCAAAATCATCTTTGGCCAGCAGGGCGTCCATGTCTGCAAGTACTGCATCTGCTGCCACACCCTCTTTCTCTCCTTTGACTCTTAGCTCCTCGGCAAAGCCTTCAATCAAATGGTCTACCCGGTATCTTTTCTTGCTGTCTTTATTGTCAATCATGGGGTCGCTGAAATTGTCAACGTGCCCGCTGGCTTTCCAGGTAGTAGGGTGCATGAAAATAGCGGCGTCTATACCCACAATATTCTCCTGCAGCTGGGTCATACTTTTCCACCAGTAGTCTTTGATATTTTTCTTCAGTTCGCTGCCATACTGGCCATAGTCATACACGGCACTTAAACCATCATAAATTTCACTGCTGGGGAATATGAAACCGTATTCTTTGCAGTGACCAATAATTGCCTGGAACCTGTTCGTTTCGTTTGCCATAATGGCTGCAAATATAGTGCGATTGGGGAATTAGTTGATCAGTTGACCGGTGGATTGGTTGAAGCCTTCCACCACGGGTAATATCGTTGGGAAATAGGTTTTTATGAGCCAGGCGGCAGAATTACTATTAAGAACCGGTTGCCCGTCCGAATGGAGATACGAAAGATTTATGCCGGAAGAAGATTCATCCGGACGGACATCGCACACTTCAGCATTTGAACAGCTATCTGTGCCTTCCTCCCACAAATCAACCGGTCAACTTATCATTATTTCTGTGCCTATCCCCATCCCGCAGGTTCTTCTTTTCAAAATTCTTCTGCAGGGCAGCAGTAAGATCTACCCCGGTCTGGTTGGCCAGGCAAATCAATACCCATAGTACATCTGCCATTTCATCGGCAAGGTCTTTTCCTTTATCGGATTCTTTAAAAGATTGTTCGCCATACACACGTACCATCAACCTTGACAGCTCACCTACTTCCTCCATCAAAATGCCCAGATTGGTAAGTTCATTAAAGTACCGGACCCCTGCTGTTTTAATCCAGTCATCTACCTGCTGCTGCGCTTGCGCTATAGTCATAACAATTATTTTTCTTGTTTGCCAAATACTAATTTTGCTGCCCTCCTTACTCCGATCAACCGATCAACTACTCCCTGTTCTTCGTATCTATAATAATCGTCACCGGCCCATCATTGACCAGGGCTACTTTCATATCTGCGCCAAAAATGCCGGTGCCAATTGACTTGTTGAGGTCCTGCTGCAGCTGTTGTATCAGTCGATCGTAAATGGGTATGGCTATTTCGGGTTTTGCAGCTTTTATGTAGGAAGGGCGGTTGCCTTTTTTTGTAGCGGCATGCAGGGTAAACTGGCTGATGAGCAGAATGCCACCTCCAGTCTGTTTGATATCCAGGTTCATAACACCGTTCTCATCGTCAAAAATACGCAGGTTTACCAGCTTGCTGCTTAACCAGGCGATGTCTTCCTCTGTATCTGCCGCTTCTATACCGGCCAGCACCAGCAAACCGTTTGCTATGGATGAACGTATAACACCGTCGATAGTTACACTTGCCGACGAGACTCTTTGTATGACCGCTCTCATGTGTTGAAAATATTGTGCGTAAATTTACTACTCAACACAATATTAATGGTTATGGTAAACGTTTCAGTAGAAATCATTTTTAAGACCTTCAGAAGCGGGGGCAAGGGCGGGCAGAATGTAAACAAAGTTGAAACTGCCGCGGAGGGCAGTTTCAACGTAGCAGACTCGCTTTTATTATCTGCTGAGCAAAAAGAATTATTGCTGAAAAAACTGGAAAACCGCATCAATTCGGAAGGGTTTTTGCAGGTGAGGAGCCAGGCACACAGGACACAGCTGGCCAATAAAGAAGAAGTCATCAAAAAAATGAACAGCCTGATTGCGGAAGCGGTAAAAAAGAAAAAAGCAAGGATCGCTACCAGACCTTCAAAAAAAGCAAAAGAGAACAGGATAGAAAGCAAGAAGCGGAAAAGCGACACAAAAAAGGGCAGACAAAAAATCCAATACGATCATTGATTATCGAAAAATCTAACTATGAAAAAACCACCTATACTACTCTTATTAATGCTGCTGACAGCGGTCATCGCCATCAGCTGCTCCAAAGAATACAGTGCAAGCGGTTTCGCCAAAACAACGCCCAAAGAAGATAGCTTTAATCTTACGGTTAATTTTACCCCCATGGTAGATACCCTGCGGCTGAGTTTTGATTCCGTTTACCGCAACTTCTGGAAAGAAGAATACAGTGTCTCTGCCTTTAAATTTTACGTGTGCAAGTTTGACCTTATCAATACAGACTCTAACCGCGTATACCACCTGAACAGCGATAAATACTTTCTTATTGATGCTGCAGATTCTACCACCTGGACGGTAAAACTGCTGGCTACCCCGTTTACCTATAACCGCATTTCATTTTTAATAGGCGTAGACAGCGCCCGCAATGTAAGTGGCGAACAAACCGGCGCACTGGACCCCGCCAATGGCATGTTCCTGAGCCGGAGCGAAGGCTATGTGATGGCAAAACTGGAGGGCAGCTCACCCCTGTCTCCTGCAGGCAATAAAATTCAGTACCATATTGCCGGCTTTTCGCGCGACAGCAGTGTACTGCGCAAACCCACTTTGCTGTTTCCTTTTGGCCAATACCTGAAAATAGACAGCCTCCCCGGCAAGAAAAGCATCGTTAATATCAACGCAGATGTAAACGACTGGTTTTTTAATCCTCACCAGATAAAAGTAGCTACCAGGCCTACCTGCACCAGCCAGGGGCTTCTGGCCAAAGATATTTCTGAAAACTATTCCAAAATGTTCAGCGTTTCTGCAGTCATTAATAACTAATCTTCCGGCGTATAAAGACATATAAAAAACCGGCAGCCCGGGCTGCCGGTTTTTATTGAACAGTTCTGAACAGTTCAGTTATCAGCTGGTTTTGCGTTTACCCCTCAGCGTTTCCAGTATGTCTTTCTGCTTTTTAATTTCCTCGGTTTGCTTTTCCTGGTCTTTCTTATTCTGCTCCAGTTTATCTTCCAGGCTCTTTATCTTTTTTTCGTAATCCTTCTGGTCATCTGCCAGGCCATCAAATTTCTTCTGGGCCTTTTTTACCGCCTCATCCTGGTCTGTAATCTGCAGTTCCAGGTTATACGCCTCAATGGATGGCACCATATCATTCAGCAGGTCTTTAGCCCCATCTATGCTGCTGTTGTCCGGCGCCAGCCTTGCTTTTACATCTTCGCCGTTTTTACCTACTACCAGCGACACCACGGTAAGGTCCTTTTCTTTGCGGCTCTTACGGTCTATTTTGAAGTAAAGGTCGCTGGTATAGTCCTGGCTATCGCGCAGCTTATACCCGCGGAAGGTCTTGAAACCCTTGGTATCGCTTCCTTTGCTGCCTTTTTTTGCCATGTATTCAGCAATGGCCTTCTCTACCACGCTTTCTGCATACGGCAGCTCTATAATAGCAGCAGGTTGCTGGGTTTTCTGGAATTCTGCAGTGCCTTCTGTAGCCTGTGGCTGAGCGTGTATGGCAGCTGCGGTCAATAAAGAGACAAATAAGACAAATAACTTTTTCATACCGGTCAATTTTGGTTTATAACAAGATGAGAATACAATCAGTTCAGTTGCACAACAAATGAAAGTTAAAAAAGAAACAGCAGCCATACAAAAAAACTACATTTGCCAAAATCATTTCGTAATTGAGCGGCATAAAGAAACTTGCAGGACAAACACTTTGGTATGGCGGAAGCACCATTATTGCCCGTTTACTAAACTACCTGCTCACGCCCTATCTTACTGCCAAGCTAACCGGCGCCCAGTTTGGCGAATTCAGCCTGGTGTATTCGGTGATTCCCTTTTTAACGGTCATTTTCAGCTACGGCATGGAAACCGCTTATTTCCGGTTTGTACAAAGGGAAGAACACAGGGAAAGCCTGCACAATACCGCTTCCGTTTCGCTTATCTGCAGTACCGTTATTTTTACACTGCTGATGCTGCTTTGCAACAAAAGTATTGCTACGCTTATCTCCATTAAGCAGCACCCTGAATACATTACCCTGGGCGCTTTGATTATTGCACTGGATACCCTGGCACTGGTACCGCTGGCTAAACTGCGGCAGGACGGCCGGCCGGTTAAATTTGCCTCCATACGCATCAGCAGTATCCTTGTAAATATTGCCTTCACCTATTTTTTTATCTCTGTTTGCCCCAAACTGGTAGCAGCCAACCCTAACAGTGTTATACAGCTGTTTTATGATAAAAACTACGGTGTAGGATACCTTATTATTGCCAACCTGATTGCATCCTTTTCTACCCTGCTTTTGCTGTGGAAGGAGTTCACTGCTTTTAAATGGGAATTCAACAAATCCCTTTGGAAAGAGATGATACTGTACACCCTGCCTTTGCTGATAGTGGGTTTTGGGGGCGTTATCAATGAAACTTTCGACCGCATTATGCTGGGTTGGTGGTCGCCGGCTATTGGTGAAACAGCCAAACATGCCGAAGTAGGTACCTACAGCGCATGTTACAAACTGTCTATTCTTATTACCCTCTTTATCCAGGCTTTCCGTATGGGTGCCGAGCCGTTTTTTTTCAAACAGGCGGCGGCAGAAAACCCACAAAAAATATATGCGCGGGTAATGAAGTTTTTTGTAATTACCATCTGTACCATGTTCCTGGTGGTGGCATTGTTTCTTGATATCTGGAAAGAATTCATCCGCAATAAAGACATGTGGGCAGGCCTGAAAGTAGTGCCCATCCTGCTGCTGGCCAATATGTTCCTGGGTATTTATTACAACCTGTCTATCTGGTACAAGGTGACCAATAAAACCATGACCGGCGCCTGGATAACGGTGGGCGGAGCGCTGGTTACCCTCAGCATCAATTATTTTTTCATCCCTATATACAGCTATTCCGCCTGCGCATGGGCCACTTTCTTCTGCTATGGCGGTATGATGGTAGCTTCCTTTGTGCTTGGCCAGAAATACTACTACGTGCCCTATGCCTGGAAAAAGCTGCTGGCGTACATGGTCATTGTGGTGCTGCTGTTCTTTATCCACAAGGGCCTGCATGTGTTTATTCCCTCCTTTTTCTTCGGCATTGCCAGCGGTATGGTATTGCTGACCGCCTTTGTGTTATTTATCATTAAAGTAGAAAAAAAGGAATTTCAGCGCCTGCCTTTTATAGGAAAATATATCAAATAATGGATGTGGTTTATTTAATGGTAAAACCAAGATGGGTAAGACTGTCTATATACCTTGGCGCAGCCCATACATGAAATGCCACACCGCTTGAGCAGGTACAGGCAGCGCAGGTAGCTTGCTCCCCGGTGGTCTGCATAGTTATTTTGTCTGCTGTAATTTTTTGCTGCAGCAGGTAACTATTGAGCTTTGCAATAGTGGCATCATTGGTACTGCCATAACCCCAGCTATCAGAACACTGTGTTTGGGTACGCACAAATTCTACCGGCGGCATGGCACAGCATACGCGTTGTTCATCCTTTACACAGGCTGACAGCAACAACAATATACTGGCAACGACAAAAGGTGTTTTCATTTTACTGTTTATATGGCTGACATCCCTGCCTGAGACAGCGTTGCACGGCACAATTAATTACTTATTTAAGATAGGGATTATTTATCTTTTCGAACCCAATGGTAGTAGATTCTCCATGCCCCGGGTATACAACTGTTTCATCAGGCAGCGCAAACAAAACAGTGCGGATGCTGTTGATAAGCGTTTGGGTATCACCTCCGGGCAGGTCGGTTCTGCCAACGCTCATTCTGAATAAAACATCTCCGCCAATAACAAAACCCTGCTCCTTGCAATAAAAACAAATATGACCCGGGCTGTGGCCTGGCGCAAACAATATCTTTAACACGTCGTTACCCAACCTAATCTCCTCTCCTTCACGTAAAAAATGGAGCGGCCCCTTGTAATTGTCGAAGGGCATGCCCCAGCGCAGCCCGGCAGCCGGCGCATGTTCCAGCACCAGTTCTTCTTTGGGATGGAGATGCAGTTCCAGTTGCCAGGTTTCATGAACAAATTTGTTACCAAACACATGGTCCAGGTGGCAATGGGTATTTAACAAATATTTAGGCCTTAGCCCGTTTGTTTGCACGTATTCAAGAAGGTCGCGGCGCTCATTGCCAAAATAACAACCCGGATCTATAATGATACAATCACCTGTTTCGTTGTACAGCAGGTAGGTATTCTCGGCAATGGGGCTGAAAGTAAAAGAACGGAGGGTTAACATAGTTCGCTGCTTTTAATAATGCTAATACTGTTTAGATGAGTGGTACAAAGGTTACCTTGCATCCGCTGGCAAAATGCTGCCAGAAAAGGGTTTACCCGCCCTTATTTGGATTAAACAGGGCCGGTAAACCAACGGTATTTTTTGAAATGTCATCATTGCAGTCATATCACCCAAATAGCATAATTTTAAATACTAAATATCCGGTATGCAATTTCAGAAGAATAGTTTGACACAGCAATTTTTTAGTATGAAGAAAACAGCATTGCTCACCACTGGTCTCCTTTTTTGTACATTCATTTTCGCTCAGATAGGTACCACAGAATTTGGCAAAAACCGGGTTCAATATAAAAAGTTTAAATGGGCATATTACCAGACAGACAACTTTAATTCTTACTATTCCCAGAATGGCGAACCCCTGGCCAAGTTTGTGGCCCAGCTGGCAGAAAAAGAACTACCCGATATTGAGAGTTTCCTGGAATATGGTTTACAGCGCCGCGCCAATATAGTTATCTACAACAGCTACGACGAAATGCAGCAGTCCAATATCGGGCTGAGTCTCGATTGGCAGTCTTCCGGCGGCACCACTAAACTGGTAAACAATAAAATGCTGGTGTACTATACCGGCGATCATGCCAACCTGCGCAGGCAGGTACGCAGCGGCCTGGCTAAAATCTTACTGGATAATATCCTTTTCGGCGACGACCTGGGCGAATTTGCCGCCAACCAGGCCCTTCTTGACCTCCCCAAATGGTTAACCGATGGCTATGTAGACTATGCCGCAGAAAACTGGAGCACCGACCTGGACGACCAGTTAAAATCGGCTATCCTTTCCGGTAAGTACCGTAATTTTTACCAACTGGCTTTTGATAAACCCCTGCTGGCCGGGCACGCTTTCTGGTACTATGTATCTGAACGCTATAAAAAAGAGAACGTTACCTATTTTCTTTACCTGGCCAGGGTATACCGCAATCTCAACCAGGCTTCCAACCGCATTGCCAAAAAGAAATTCAAGGAAGTGCTGAAAGATTTCATGGCCTATCAGGAAGACCGCTACGACAAAGACATCAGGGGCAGGCGCAATCAGCCCAAGGGCTTTGTACAAACTACCGAAGAAGTAGACAGCCATACTAAATTTTTCCGCTACTCTCCCAACCCGGCCCCCCGCAGCCAGACCTATGCAATTACTGAATATAAAAAAGGTAAGTATTGCGTGGTGCTGTACGAGAATTTTATAAACCGCAAGGTGCTGCTGAAAACAGGGGTATTGATGGAAGACAATGATGTAAACCCCAATTACCCGCTGATAGCATGGGATGGAAAAGGCACCAACCTGGCTGTCATCTACAATGCAGAAGGCAAAGTGAAATTATTTGTATACGATGTGCTGAAAAAGTACAAACCCATCAAACAGGACATTCCTGATTTTGACCAGGTGCAGGACATGAAATACATGCTGGATAAAAATACCCTGTTGTTCAGCGCTGTAAGAAACGGGCAATCTGACATTTTCACTTATAAAATAGACAAGGGCACCGTTGAACAGATTACCAACGACGTGTATGACGACCTGGATGCCACTTTTGCGGCATTCCCCGGCAAAACTGGTATCATCTACTCCTCCAACCGCCCGTCTGCCGATGCAAAAACAGGCGACACCATTCTGCCTTCTAATCATAACTATAACATTTTCCTGATAGATAACTGGAACAAAAGCGAGTACAAACAGATTTCACAGCTGAGCCGTTTACAGTATGGCAATGCCCGCTTCCCGACGCAGTACAATTCTTCTCATTTCACCTATGTGAGCGATGAAAACGGTATCAACAACCGCTGGGCCGGCTTTTTTACCACGAAGAGGGCGGGCGTAGACACCGTGTACAAAGTGGGCGACCTGGTGTTGCACAACCCGGATCAGAAAGAACTGGACTCTGTACTGAACCTGAATAATAAATCTGAACCCGATTCAATATTCACTTCTTCCATTACCAACGACTCTGCGTACGTATTTCCCATGACCAATTACCAAAGCAGTTTGAAAGAAACAAAGATTGCCGGTGATAACGGGCTGGTAAGCGAGGTAAGACAGGAAGGCGATCTGCTGTTCCTCTACAAACTGAAAGTAGATGACGCAGTGCTGAAGAAAAGGAATATTAACCCAAGACCTACAGATTTCAGACGCAAGACCATTGAAGCCGACCGCATTGCCACCGCAAAAGCACTACAGCTAACCCAGGCAGCAGCAGCTGATACCAGCAAAAAGAAAGATGCGTTTGAAAACGAATTTGAAAACGAGAAAAAAGACAGCTCTGCTGCCGGCATCAGTAACAACACTGTAAACGATGAGCGTTTCAGCAGCCTGCCGCCCTCTGTTTTAACCAAGGCCAAACACTACGACTATAAATTAAAATTCTTCGGAGACAATGTGTCTGCCGGCTTCAACAACGATGTGCTTGTAACCAATTATCAACCTTACACCGGTACGCTGCCTGTAGTTTTAAACAGCAGTGCCAGGTTTAACGGCCTCTTAAAAGCAAGTGTATTTGATGTAATGGAAGATCTGAGGTTTACAGGTGCAATACGCCTTCCTCTGATTGCTACCGTCGGATCGGGCGCCTATTTCGCCAATGGCCCTGTTTCCGGCAGCCCATTCTATGGTTCCGGCAATTCATTGTTCAGTGGCGATGGTGAACAATTTGCACGTTTTGATTACCTTAAAAAACGCATAGATTACTCAGCCATCTATTACCGGTCTACCACCGTTGGGTCTATTGGAATTTACGATGCCAAACTGTACACCAATCTCTACCAGGCAGTAGTAAAATATCCTTTCAACAAACTGAAAAGTGTGCGCATATCGGCGGGTGTGCGAACAGATAAATATGTTATACGTGGAACAGACGATATATCGCTGCAGGCGCCGGATCAAAAACAATCTTATTTTCTCACCCGGATTGAATATGTGTACGACAATACCATTACGCCTGTTACCAATATCTACAAAGGCATGCGGTATAAAATCTATACTGATTTAAATACCAACCTGAAAAAGGATACTACCAAAGGCAGGGGCAATTTTAATTTCGGCGCAGATTTCCGTTACTATTATCCCATATACCGCAACTTCATATGGGCAGGCCGTGTAGGCGCAGACTTTAGCTGGGGGCCTGAGAAAACATTGTACTACCTGGGAGGTGCAGATGGCTGGCTGTTTCCAAAAGCCAACCAGGGCAATACCCCGCAGGATCCTGAATATGCTTACCAGACATTGGCGCTTAACATGCGCGGGTTTAACCAGAATGTGGCCAACGGCAATAACGCAGTTACTATTAACAGCGAGTTCCGCCTGCCGGTGTTTACCACCTTCTTTAACAAACCCATCAATAACGCTTTCCTGCGCAATTTTCAGCTGACGCAATTTATAGATTTGGGTTCTGCCTGGAACGGTGCCTATGGTAAAATTCAGCGGCCACAGGTGGTGTATACAGATAATGTAGACCCCAACAACCCGGTCTCCATAAATATCAAAGCAGGTGGCATTGGTCCTTTTGTGGGAGGCTATGGCTTTGGCGCCCGCAGCACATTACTGGGCTATTTCTTAAAGCTGGATGCCGCCTGGACAATGGACCGCTTCTTCCGTGGCAAACCCATCTGGTATTTTGGAATGGGCATAGATTTCTAAATTACACCTGATTACATAAGAACCCCCTGCCGGTTGGCGGGGGTTCTTTTTTACAGGGATTGTTTAATGGTTATCAGTTCCTGCGCGGCCAGGTCAGTATAGCCGCCTGACAGCAACTTCATTATTGTCTTATTGAATTTGAAATTCATTTTGCGCAGGTATTTTTTTAGACCTGCGTTTCCTGCCTTGAATAGCTTCCGGTGCGCTGCCCATACCACCATGATGGTAGAAAAATAAAACAGGCGGTAGAACTGGTAGCTGATGACCTTCTGTGCAGCCGTCTTTCCTGAAAAAATAATCTGCAACCGCTGCAGCTGAAAATCAATATGAAAAGCTTCATCAATGAGAATGTCTGTACAAACCTGTTTTAGGAGCAGACAACCTGTTGCGTCCTTCAAAGCCTGGTAGAAAACCTGGGCCGCACTTTCAACGGTAATCACTGCAATGGTCCAGAGTTCCATGCTGGTATTAAAATACCTTATTTTCCGGAACAGCGTATCCCCCCAATCTTTATCGATTCTTTTTTCACCCAGCAAGTCGAGATATTCTCCCAGGTTATTACCATGTTTCTGTTCTTCTTTGATAAACAATTGCACCGCTTCACCGTAATACCTGTCGCCGATGCTGTCTGCATACATTCTTGCTGCCGCCAGCAGGTGCGCCCCGTCTGAGGTTTCGCCCAGTTGCCATGCCTGCAGCGATTTTATAATATTTTGTCTTTCAGTAGCTGTAAGCATGGGGGCAACCGACCAATCAATCCGTTTTTTTTGCAGGTTTTGCCTGAAATAATCAATCCATTGTTGTGATGTATTCATATGGTTTTTTTTCTGTAAAGGCGCTATGCCTCGCGTCTATCCGTGTATGAATGGCATAAATCAGGCGCAAGGCCTCGCTGTAGAAACACAAGGCCTTGCATCTCTACCCAATAATAATTACACATTCCTCGTAATCCGCCGTAACGTCATATACAATATGCTGAGGAAAAAGGAAAAGCACAGCACCATGGCCCAGGCGCCTTTAAACTGTACCGGGTGCACCAGTATGCCCAGCATATCTGCCATCAGCTGAAAGGGATTGCTCACAATATCCCAGCTGTTAAACCGCAGGTAGCGGCCAATATAAATACCCAGCGCATTCAGCAGCATTACCGGGTATACAAATAACCAGTCGAACCGGTACAGCCACAGCGCCTGTATAATCTTTTCCATATGCCTTACAGACAGTATACCCATCAGCAATGCATTCCACGCAAAACAGAAAATCAGCAGCAGGTCGTACCAGCGTGGTACTGAATCACTGTCATACAGGTGAAACAGGTCTGTAAGCATATAAAAAGAATTGGGAACAAACAGCAACCAAACCAAAAACACCGTAGCAAATTTCCATTTTGACTCAATCCATGCAGGCCTTAGGGTGAGTGCATGCGATAAAAAATAGGGTATGAAGGCAAGGAACAGGTTCCATACCAGGAATAGAAATGTAAGCCCGCCGGTATAGGCCGTCCTTGCCAGCAACAATAAAAAACCAAAAATAACCGAGGTAAGCAACAGGCGCTGTATTTCTGTTTTTAACAGGTAAATATATATCCAGCGTGAGGGGTAAAAACTAAGTTTTGTCATAAAAATGCAGGTATAAAAATGATGCAGGCTGCGGCTAGCGCTATTATTGCGGTTACCAGTACAGCAGCTGCTGATACGTCTTTAATAAATTTAATGGTGGGATGCTGTTGCGGATGCAGCATATCGCAGAGCTTTTCTATGGCAGTGTTAAACAGTTCTGCCATCCAAACCAGTCCAATGGAAAAAATGATAAAAAGCAACTGTGTAACCGGCAGCGGAATAATGATCGCCAAAATGATTGCCACAGTTGTAGCCACTGCATGAATAATGGCATTGTGCTGCGTAGCAAAAAACTGACGCAACCCTTCAAAGGCGAAATGAAGACTCTTCACCCGCATGCGCAATGAAAATTTTTCTGTTTGCATAATCTTTTTTTTATTGCCCGCCCCTGCCCCCGCCTGGAAAAGAAAGGGCTTCTATATAATATCTCCAATGAGACGGGCTGGGTATAGTTTAATAATAATCACCAGTACGGCCTGTGCTAACCAATCACTGCTGCAGGAGCGGCATTGTACCAGTTTATTTTCCGGCTGGCATACATCACCAGGGCCAACACCAGGAAGAGCCCGATGCTTCCTACCAGCAGCGCTGTATCTTCCAGTCTGATCAGCACAAATATGAACCCGTATAAGCCTGTGAGTACTCCGCCAAACAGTGCCGCTGTCTTCCAGCTTTCAAAATGGCTTTTCGCGTAGAGCGTAATCAGCAGTATGGTAGCAGCAGAAGCTACCCAGTAGGCCTGGTCAAACAGTATAAATTCGCTGATGGATAATAGTAATGTGTAGAATATAACAAGGGCCAGTCCTACCAGTACATACTGCACCGGGTGCACCGGCTTTTTCTGCATCAGTTCTACAATAAAGAAGAGTGAAAAAGTAAGCCCTATAAAAAGTATGGCATACTTCACGCTGCGCATTGTTTTGGCATACTGATCTGCCGGTTGCAGCATGCTTACACCAAAGGCAAAGTTCTTTTTGTCGAAGGCCGCCCCCTGCAATACTGTACCAAAAGGCAGATTGGCCTTATTAAACATCCATTTGGCGGTAAAACCACTGTCATCTACTTTTCTTTCAGCCGGCAAATTATTACCATCAAAAGAGGGGTTGCCCCAACCCGATTGCAGGGTAAACTGGCTGTTGCCCGCAAGGGGTACAAAATGCAGCTGCTCGCTGCCTTTTATTTTAACCTGCATGGTAAAATTGATGGATGTATCCAGGTCTGCAGTACTGATAATTACAGGAGCAGACAAACCATTTTCATCAACATCGGTTACCGGTAACCCTGGCGATAATTCATTGCTGGCTCCGTTAAAATCAATGGTGATTTTTTCTTCAATGCCTTTAAAATCACTAATGCCAAAACAAATCTTAGCATCCTGCAGGCGCAATGATGCTGCCGCTATTTCTTTGGGAATGCGGAACTTAAAATTACCACTGGCCTGCAGCTTACTTCTATACAGCAGCACCTTATAAATGGAACGTGGCCTTATTTCCGGGCTGATGGTACCCTTTACAGAAAGGTTATCGGGCAGCAGCAAAAGATGCTTCTGCACCAATACAGGTTTTTTATCCTTGTCTTCCTCTGTGATGGTATAAGGCAGGTAGATATACGGGCCCGATAGTGTCTGTTCCGATGCCCATTTGCTGCTTACTTCTTTCACCACTTGCTGCTGTCGCTGTTGTCTTTCGTTGACCAGGTTAGAAACAAATACGGTGGGAATCATCATGATCAGTATCAGGGCACCGGTAATAAGCCCCTTAATCATGGTCTTGTTGGCATTCGGTTTCACTTCGGCTGAAGTATACGGTAATTGTTCTGCTTCCATTGTTATATTGATTTGGTTGATTAAAAAAACAGGTTCTTGATAACCGGAGAAGGCACGAAGGATTTTCTCCCGCACCATCAGCAGGGCCATACCGGAACAGCAAAACAGCAGTGCTACAGCCGCCATAGCATACACCAGGTATTGCAGCCAGCCGGCAGTGGCATCGTGCTGTATATTGGCAAATACAATACCTCCCGGGATGCCATAGGGAATTACACAGATGAAACAGGTGATTACCAGCCGCTGCATTTTCTGCGCCCTTTGCATCGCCGCTCTTTCCAGCAGGCGAATAACAATCACCAGTACTACCAGCACAGGAATACTACCCACCGCAGAACAGACCCCGGCCAGTAAGCTCAGTCCCATGCTATCCCCATGGTCAATAACGATACTGTATCCCAGCCAGCCCAGTGCAAATATTAGCGAGCTGAGGCACCAGATAAGAGTAGCAAGGCCCAGTGATTTCAAAATGCCGTTCATAAAAAGTACTTTGTTTTTCAAAGTGAGAATACAAAAAAAATTACCCCATTGATTTGATCATTTGCTCCAGCGCATCCAGGTGCTGTTTGAATGCCTTTTCACCTGCCCTTGTAATGCTGTAGGTAGTATTGGTTTTACGGCCTATAAACCCCTTTTGCACTTTGATATAAGCATTCTCTTCCAGTGTTTTTAAATGCGAGGCCAGGTTACCGTCCGTAACATCTATCAGTTCTTTAAGCTCATTAAAATTTATTTCCGGGTTCACCACCAGTGCGCTCATGATGCCCAGGCGGATACGGCTGTCAAAAATCTTATTGAGGTTTTCTATCGGATTCTTCATCAATAAATACATTAAGTTGTTTCTGCCCTTTCATACTTATTCCACATTAAAATACCGTATATAATATGCAAAATACCAAAACCGGTGGCCCAAAAATAAAGCCCGTACCCCGGTAAAAAAAGATTAATACAGCCCAGTATGATTTCCAGCAGGCCCAGGTAACGTACTTCATCCAGTGTATACTTACTGCCGTTAATCAGTGCAAGTCCGTAAAATAACAGGCAGGCAGGACCGATAAACTTCCAGTCGTTGTTTAAGAGCATCGCAAAAATAAATATTCCTCCGGCCATCAGCGGAATACACAGATTGATGATCAAACGCCGGCTGCTGCTGTTCCACACCACCTGTTTGCTGCGCCGGGCTTTTTGCCATGTAAAATAAGAACCCGCCAGCAATGCCAGGCAAAGGGTGGCTATACCCAGCAGGAAAAGCCGCCATTCCAGTTGCGCAAAAGCGCCCAGGTCCCAGTGGCCTCGGGCATTGTACGTATTATAAT
Source organism: Chitinophagaceae bacterium (assembly GCA_031424135.1). GTDB lineage: Bacteria > Bacteroidota > Bacteroidia > Chitinophagales > Chitinophagaceae > JACMLD01. The sequence continues at coordinate 828 of JANPGT010000125.1, read as the reverse complement.
AATCCCCTATCCACACATAGGCAATACCCGCACCCGCCAGTCCAAAAATACCCGCTGCTACCCCGCTTAGTCCACTTAAACTGATAAAACGGCTGCTGCGCTCCATGATACGCTTTATATCCTGTATATCCGAAAGGCTTTGCTGCTGGCTATCCATATAAAAGTACTTTGAAAAACAAAGTAAATTGAAAAACCCGGTTCTTCCAAATGATCTTCAAAATAAATATCTGCACCACTGTCAGCCGGTGCACCGCCCCTATAATTGCCCTGTTTGCCGCATTAACAGTGCATTCTGGCCCGTAAGCATTATTTTTGAGGCTGTATGAACCTTCTGAAACTGCGTGGCTTTTCGCTGCTGTTGATTGTTGTGGGCTTCCTGCTGCCAGCAACGGCGCAGGCACAAACGAAAACCCTAAAAGGATTTATTAAAGATGCACTCAGCGATGAGCGGGTGCCCTTTGCTTCCATCAGTTTCATGAAAACCGGTAATGGCAAACTCAGCGATTCCGCGGGCAACTTCATCTTTCATTTTACACAATGGCCAGAAGATACCCTGGTGGTTTCTTATGTGGGCTATAAAGATTTTAAAGTATTTACCGGGGGTGGTTTCCTGAAAAAAATGGTAGACAGCCAGCTGAACTTTGTCATTAACATGGAACGTGGTAAAATAGTAGCCGAAGTAGTGGTGAAACGAAAAATAGACCGCGGTTACCTGATGTGGAAACGCATCGTGAAACACAAACCGGAGAACGACCGCTACCGTTTCAATAATTTCAGCTACGAGCTCTACAATAAAATGGAGCTGGACCTTAACCGCATCAACAGGGA